>JABGOW010000088.1 GCA_018645275.1 Verrucomicrobiota bacterium | reverse complement strand
GTGAACCTCCAGGAGCTCCGATCCGTCGTGAATGCGCTCGTGCAGGCCGATGAACTTGGCGTGAGTATCGGGTCCATTCTACGCATTCAAGCAGATCAGATGCGGCAACGCCGGTTTGAACGGGCAGAGAAACTTGCGAATGAAGCACCGGTCAAGATGCTGTTCCCGCTGATGGTATTCATTTTTCCCGCAGTTTTCCTGATCCTGCTCGGCCCGATTGTTGTGCGCATGATCCAGCAGGGGTTCTAACCCAAGCGTAGCGAACCGACCACTGCCGTTCCTGCACCCCCACCACCAGAATCCAGCCCAGGTACATTTCTTGCAGAAAGGTATTGAATCGCGAGCGCAATCTGCTATCTTTCCCGCTCCAAATCTGTCACGCGCCCATCGTCTATCGGATAGGACTCCAGGTTTTCATCCTGGCAAGAGGGGTTCGATTCCCCTTGGGCGTGCCAACGCTTACCAGTTGGCGCCGATGGCGTAAACGGCTGTTCCTCAGGGCGTTGCCCTGGGCTGGTATATTGTGCTCTCCCGACGTTCGTCGGGACGCAAGCGTTTCAGGGCGTGAACCCTTTTCGGATTGGGTCTAGTGAGGTATTCGCTTTTGTGAATTGCCTCTCAGTTATCCCTTGCCACTGCCGTATTGCGAGGTAATCCTGACGCGTCAGTTGTCCTGTCTGAATGTTGTAGTCATTCGTCTACATATTCCTGTGTATGAGTTTCGTCTGTTCTGAATTTTGAACGGCATAGGGCGGCTCAGTCACTTATGTTGTCTTGCCGGAGCAAACGATCTGCTCTACGAATAGCCAGAGAATGAAGCGAGAGGGTAGAACTGTGGCGATGAAGCGAATATTGCTGATAGCGGGTGCGGTACTGTTGGCTGGTAGTCTTGCTGTTCAGGCGGCGAGCAAGCCAAACATCGTACTGATCCTGGTTGACGATATGGGGTATTCCGATCTTGGCTGTTTTGGCAGTGAGATTGAAACGCCGAACATTGACCGTCTGGCGGCGGGGGGCGTCAGGTTTGCCAACTTCACTAACTGTGCGAAATGCGAGACCTCTCGCGCCACGCTCATGACGGGACGCTATCATACGGAACTCAATCTGGGCAAAACGTCGATAACGATTCCAGAGTCGCTCGCCCTGGCCGGCTACCAGAGCTTTGCGCTCGGCAAATGGCATATCTTTGACACGCCAATGAAACGCGGATTCGACCGCTACTTTGGCTTTCTTGAGGGTGCATCCAATTTCTTCACCGGCGAGGGTACGCAGGGCGGGTGGTCCTATCGCCTCGATGATGAGGTGTTCAATGACTTCCCGGAAGACTTCTACAGCACACATGCATTCACAGACTACGGCATCAGGTTTATTGAAGAGCGGGACAAGGAGAGGCCGTTCTTCATGTATATGGCGTACAACGCACCGCACTATCCGCTGCAGGCGCCCAAGGCCGACGTGATGAAGTACAGGGGAAAGTACAAAGAGGGCTGGGGTAAGCTGCGCGAGAGTCGATTTGCACGCATGAAAGAGCTTGGAATTGTTGACGCGACGACCGGCACGCCGGGAGACGATTGGGGTGTTGGTGGCTGGAACGGACTGAGCGACGCGGCAAAGGACGATATGGACCTGCGTATGGCGACCTATGCGGCCATGATTGATATTGTTGACCAGCAGGTTGGACGATTGATCGAGACGCTCAAGTCGGAAGCCATCTACGACAACACCCTAATTGTCTTCCTCAGCGATAACGGGGCCTGTCCCTTCGACCGCACGCGCACACCGACCAAAGAGAATAACTACATGCCATGGGATGGCCGTTCCTACTGGTGTTATCCGGCTGCGTGGGCGAAAGCCTGCAACACGCCCTTCAAGGAGTTCAAACAGAGCCAGTATGAAGGCGGCATTTCGACCCCTTTGATAGCCCACTGGCCCAACGGCATTACGGTTCCGGGAGCCCTGGATCGTCAACGCGGACACCTGGTTGATCTGCACGCTACGTTCCGTGAGCTGGCGGGTGTAGAGTATCCCGCACACTATGACCGGAAGACGAAGAAGCTGGAGGGGCCAGAGATGGGGCCACCGCGCGGCATAAGCCTGGTACCCGCATTCGCCGGAAAGCGTCGTCCGGCGCATGTGTTCCTCTATCAGAACTTCAGCAATCGTAAAACGGCTCTGGTCCATGGGGACTGGAAGCTGGTGAACTACAAGGAACTCTACAATCTGCAACGGGACCGGCTTGAGATGAACGATTTGCGTGACGCCATGCCGGAGAAGTTTACGGAGATGAAAGCCGCGTTTCGGAGACATGATGATGCGTTGAATGATGGAAAAACGATGAAGAAGCTGACTAAGATAATGTTGAAGGAAGAGCGCGATCAATTACAGGAAAGCGGGCGCAAGTAGACGGCGAAAGAAGGGCGAATCCGTGCTTTCCACATGTTGCACATTGGGTAGGTTTACACGGATTGTTACTCCTCCCCCGACATGCGTCGGGGCTCAAGCGCTTCAGGGAGCGGG
This sequence comes from Verrucomicrobiota bacterium, assembly GCA_018645275.1. Classification (GTDB taxonomy): domain Bacteria; phylum Verrucomicrobiota; class Kiritimatiellia; order UBA8416; family UBA8416; genus JABGOW01. The sequence continues at coordinate 5,748 of JABGOW010000088.1, read as the reverse complement.
ATATATCTACTGCATGTTGGACCCCAGCCATTCTGGCTGGGCTGACATGTTTGTCCCCGTTGGGGTCGCGGAGCTCCCCGACGTGTCGGGCGAAGCGCAGCGAAGCCCGAAGCGGGAGCAACAAGTCAGCCGGGGGTGAAACCCCCGGAGAAGTGCACATAAGAAGCAATTGCTCCCTGAAAGGGAGCCACAAGCCGCGAGAGATTACCCAGAGCGTGCGTGTGCGGAAACTTTTGTGTATGTAAGACAGGGCAAGCTGGGGTGGGGCGTAGAGTCGAACTCAAAAAGGAGCCCGGAGATTCCAGAAGGACAAAGAAGGAGACTAGGAGCGTATGTTCACAAGAATATCATTTTTATTAGCCATTCTGATCTCTGCGGTAGGACTTGTCTCTGCAGGAGTGAAGAAGCCAAACTTCATCATCATCTTTGCCGATGATCAGGGGTATGCGGACCTGGGGTGCTTTGGGTCGGAGAACATCAAGACGCCGCACATTGACAGGATGGCGGAAGAGGGCCGCAAGTTTACCTCGTTCCTTGTTGCCAGCTCTGTTTGCACCCCGTCGCGCGCGGCACTGATGACCGGTTGCTATCCCAAACGCATCGGGATGGAGAAGCATGTAATCTTCCCGGGCAACAATCATGGGTTGCATACCGATGAGGTCACGATTGCCGATCTGCTAAAAGGCGCGGGCTACGCTACCGCGTGCATTGGCAAATGGCATCTGGGGCATCGCAAACCCTTCCTACCCACAAGCCAGGGGTTCGACACCTACTTCGGCATTCCCTATTCCAATGACATGAACCACCCCGACAATAGCAACAAGCCCTGGGGCAAGTGGGATGAACTCTGGGCAGACCCTGAGAGTACGCTGACGCGTTGGAATACGCCCCTGATGGAGAACGAAGAGATTGTCGAGCTTCCCGTGGATCAGCGCACCATTACCCGGCGGTATACCGACAAGGCAATTGAGTTCGTCACAGAGAACAAAGAGCACCCCTTCTTTCTCTATCTGCCGCACAGTATGCCGCATCTTCCGCTCTATGTGCCGGATGACGTTTATGACTCAAACGTCAAAGATGCCTACAAGATCGTGATTGAGCATATAGATGCCGAGACCGGACGCTTGCTCAAGACGGTGAAAGAACTGGGGCTCGCCGATAATACCTACGTGATATACACCTCCGACAATGGCCCCTGGAGCCAGTTCAAGCACCACGCAGGCAAAGCCACTCCATTGCGCGGAAGCAAAGGTCAGCATACCGAGGGCGGCCAGCGGGTTCCCTGTGTGATGTGGGCTCCCGGATGCATTCCGGCGGGCACATCGACCGAGGCCTTCTGTTCCACCATGGACCTGCTGCCGACCTTCGCAAAGCTGGCTGGTGTTGAACTCAAGACACGCGGCCCCATTGACGGCATGGACATCAGTGCCGTCATGCACGGACAGAATGAATCCCCGCGTGATGAGATGCTCTACTACTCCTCGCGAGGGGACCTAAAAGGGTTGCGGCAGGGAGACTGGAAGCTGCTGCGTCTCGGCAAAGAGGAAAAGCTCCACCTGTTCAATCTGGACGCCGACATCAGCGAGAAGAGGAATCTCGCCGACTCCATGCCGGAACGCGTCACGGCGATGCAGGCTAGCATGGTCGAGCTAGATCAAGCGGTCGAGGCAGGTGTTCGCCCCCGCGGTCGGTTATGACAGGTTCAACGATAGTGAACGACAATTTCTTTATGTCGCTGCGCGAAATGCTGTGAACTTCGTAGTTCCGGATTTTGGTCACGCCCCCCGTTACTCAGGTCAAAGTACCTCTTTCCCTCAAAAGCCCATGGAATGGGGCTGAACGCAGCATGTCACGCAGCAGAGGGGCCTCTCCATTGTAGGTACTGCTCCGTCGGCTGCGTGGGGGAGGGAGAGGCAATGGTCTCGAGAGATGGGTATTCCGTCATTGCCCCCTTCCCCCCCCGTAAGAATCCCTGCATACCCCACCAAGAAAAGAAAGAATCCTAATCATGGTCGATCTTCTGTGACGATAATGGGGGTGCCTTCGGTGATGAAACGGGTTGAGACCCAGACGTTTTCAGGGTTGTTCTCTGCCGTCACTTGGAACCCCTGGAAACCTGTGCCGACGTGGTAGTTGCTGGTGGTAACCGGTAGATCGGCTATCGGATTCCAGTTTTCATCGTATAGCTTGGCAGTATCCCCGCCCCGGTAATCCAACCATTGACTACTTCTCAGCGTCCCCTTGACGACCAGTTTGCCAGCCCCGTCGTTGATCACGACACCAGGATCGTCTACGACAGCGTCGATCTCCTTCAAAGCCTTGATGCCGTGCACGCTGACACTGACCTTTGTGTCTGCCGGCACAAAGCCAATGCCGATCTGAAGCTGCTTGGGCTTGTAGATATCGCTTGCCGCCGGACAACGGTGAGGCCCTCCCCAATCACTACCCGCCCAGTACGCTTCGCCATTGGGTATTTCGATGTATCGCTCGCCTTCAAAATCAAGCTTCACAGGATAATCGCGCCGCATCGTTCCGCTGCGGATCAAGAGAATCGCCCCGGAACGGTCGCCCTTGACCACCATACCGATGCCGCGATGCCGGGTCAGATCAAGTGATTGTTTCCATGTCGCCAACAGGGCCGCTTGTTTGCCGTCAAGAACACCACGACCGCTATTGTCATATTCAATCGCCAATCCGTTGGCTGCTTTAGTCAGCTTCATCTCGGTCGGATTTGAGATGGTCTTCAGATCGGCAAAGAGAGGGATATTATCTGCAGCCTGGTAGTCGAACTTCGAGATCACGCGGAGGGTAAACTGTGGGGGCTGTTGGTGGAAGGGGTTCTCAAGCTCAAGGCTCTGCCCAAACGTGATGTACTGCTGAGGAGTTAACCAGCCGACTTCACCACCCATACAGCCCCATCTGACATCGCCTTCCCGTCGTGTCATGGGGTTTTTCTGTGGATAGATCTTCGTGACGCCATCTTCTTTCCGCAACCACCATACCCACTCGGAGGTGAAGCCTCGATTGAGAGGCGGCTCCATGGTCTTGCGAATCCGTTGCCGCTGGCTATCCGATAACCTGGGGCTGACTTCTTTCCAGTTGCGCACCAGCTCGACCAACTCGTCGAAGCGGCCATACTGCTCCCAGTCGCTGGGGTAGTGCAGTGGGATATGCATCGAGAAATCACTATGCTTAACCGATGCGACCTGGGCCATACGCAGGTGCGCTTCGTCTACCGTGGCGGCGGCACGCGACAGGCTTGCGGTACGCGGGCGCACCCCCATATCGCCGCGAAACCCCATTCTCACCGGCTCTGCCTTTTTGAAGGCATTCATGTAGTGCTCGAAATGCCCCCAGAGCTGGCATCCGTGGCCAGTATCATAGAAGGTCGGGTGGTCGAACTGTTTGTATGCCTCCTCGAGCCAGATTCTGATTTGGATACCGTTGGCACCGCTCCAATAATGGGGATTGGCCCCATCGTAGTTCATATTGGACATTTGCGTATCATTCCAGAGCTCTGCCTGCTCCCGAATCATCTCATGGAAGAGCGGACTGTAGGTCTTGGGGATGTACTGAACCCCATAATTGGCGAGCAGCCCCTTGGCCACGGCTCCCTGATCGTGAGCGGCCGGACTGGTGGAGCCGACGCCGCGGGTGCAGTTGCGTAGCAGCCATACCTCCCCCTCTGTATTCAACGCCTCCTCGAACCGGATGATTTCGTCGCCAACATGGATGAAGTTATAGTGTACCCAGTGATTCAGTGCCGGCGGGGGTTGGTTATGCCACTCCCGGCTGGGTAGCTCCACACCAGGATCCGGGATGAACGAGAGGGTCGTGTCGTCCTTACCGATTGACTCTGCCAGCCTGCCGCTGCCCCAATCAGCCAGATCCTTGCGAGGCGTGCTACCGACAAAAACCGGGTCATGCGCATCGATTTCGCACCAGTTATAGTGGAGCGAAAGGTTCTTGTTGAGCTGACTGAGGCGCTGGGCAAAGTCAACCAGGTCCTTGCGTCCGTTTAGAAAGAAACCGCCCTTCTTCACCCGGCAATGATGAGCCTTGTCGTGCCACGTCCAATGGTAGAAGTGGATTTCGCGTATACCCATCTTGTTGATATGCGGCAGAAGCCGATCGAACTCATCGCGCCCTCTAACATGCGAGTACCAGAAGGAGCTACGGTCGGCAAACGTCCGGGTCCAGTCGCTCATCCAGCGCCTGACACCCGCGACATCCCACTTATAATCCACTTTCGGATGTGGCAAGTTTTCATTCGCCCAGATATGCGCCAGCACCTCATCCTCTTCCGCGTCGCCTCCGTCGTAATACAGGGCAAACCCGCCGCGAGGAAGTTTCTCGCCAAGATAGTTATTGTTTCCCATCCAAAGCGCCGGCCAACTGACCGGGAAGCAGCGGTCCAGCGGATCGTGCCCCTCGAAAAAGGTCATATAGTCAAGTGGCATGGGGCGGATGCGATGATCTCCCTGTATGTCAAACGCCAGGGTGTAGTTGGATGATCTGGGGATGCCAAAGAGCGATTCAATGCGAAACGCAATATACCGATTGGTCTCCGTTACCGAGAAGATGACTTTCTGGGAGCCATGCTTGGAGACCACCATATAGGTATTGCCCTTCAGCTTTTGCAGCGAGACAAACGGGATGGGATCGGCGCCACGCCCAATCAGATGAAAACCCAGACTGGGGGAACGGTGATCCAGCAACTCTTTGCCGTCTGGCAGGCGCTTGACCGAGACCACCTCGGCGTTGGCCGCAATCCGCACACGGAGATTATCGCAGACAAACTCTGCGGCGCCCCCTTCAATTTCATAGTTCCGGTAGTGGTCGTTTGCGGTCAGAACCGAATCCCCGCTTGCGATGATATCATCGACCGTGGGTTCATTGCTCTCTGCCCCCGAAGCATGGTGCAGTAGCGTTGCGGACAGAAGCACGAATGCGATGAGCTGCTTCGTCATGATTATATCTTCAATGCCTATAGCCATTCCCATACCGTTTTCCCCAGTGCTGTCTCGACGCTCTCTTTTCGTATTGATTCCGAGTATGCTTCTAGCAGATCAACAGGGAGATGCACATCTCACAGACGTGCGATACAGGCCAAACGCATCTAAATGGAGCCCATCTCCCAAAAGTCCCAACCGGGCGAGATATACCAGCCCAGGGCAACGGCCTCGTTATACCTCACATCTTTTTCGGGTCCCAACTTGGAGTGCGGTGGCAGAGGCGAGGTACGAGCCGGCGACACCGCTTTTCCGTCGCACGCAGGATCACCCCCTGCACGATGCAAAAGCGGTGTCGACGTCCTACGCTCGCAAGCTCGCTTCGGACTCTGCCACCGCACTCCAAGTCAACAGCCCCCTCCTTTTTCGCCTTCCACGCTAGGAAAAATCCCCTTCTTTCCAATCTAGATCAACGCCAAGATTACCACGCGCCCGCATACCTCTTACATGCCCGTTCCAATAGGAAGTGCTTCTTTCTCTATTTTATCTGAAGATGACGGCTTATCATAATGAAGCGTATTCGGGAGGAGGGCATCCCAGCTCCATTATCTCCTTGTAAAAAGATAGAATGGAGCCGGCGAGCCCTCACGCCGGGGTAGTTTTGCAGGGGCCTACTGTGAGTATAAAATTTCTGCCGCCAAAGAGAATGCGACTAAACTGACACTGATATTCATAGCTACGTATCTACGCTTCCGCGTCGATGTTGTCAAGACATAGCGCTTGTCCGCAGTCCTAT
>JABGOW010000121.1 GCA_018645275.1 Verrucomicrobiota bacterium | reverse complement strand
AGTGCCGCCGCTCATCTGATCCACGGCTCTTCCGAGGGGCGTTTCAGGATTACCTATTGTCCGGGGCATCTGACGCGTGAGGAGATTGAGTCAGCCAATTACGGTTACGGAGATCTTGCTGAGATGACGAAACGGTACGATCCTGAGGTGCTAGAGGATGGGTTCAATACGATGCCCGATGGCGAGAAGGTGTTCTTCATCTCGAATCCGGCGATCGGGCTTTGGGCGTATCGCGGACGGTTTGAAGGGTAGAGCAGAAAGTTGAGAAAACGAAATTGGAAATCAGGAATGGGTTCTACCTAGCGTCCATATCAGCATAGGGCTCATGTTGGTTGTTGTCATCCCGAGCTTGCCGAGGGATCTCTATTTGCAGGGGATATGACAACGTAATGAAGCCGCGATGCGGAGGGGCGACAGGTTAGCCCTACTATAGAGTTAAGGAGATAGAGAAATGGGCAAGGGATTTAGTGTTGATTTGAGTGGCAAGGTTGCCTTGGTAACCGGTGGTGGCGGCGTGTTGTGCGGAAGCATGGCGAAAGCTTTGGCTGAATCGGGTGCGGCGGTGGCGGTGGCGGATTTGCGCAAGGAAGCGGCAGACGCGGTGGCGGCGGAGATTGTGGCTGCCGGTGGCAAGGCAATGGGCGTTGCCTGCAATGTATTGGAGCGAGCGAGCCTGGATCAGGCCAATACTGAAGTGGAAGCGACGCTGGGGCCAATTGATATTCTCATCAATGGCGCCGGCGGAAACCACCCGAAGGGCACCACGAGCAAAGAGTACCTCTTCCCGGAGGATCTGGCTGAAGCGGTTGATGGGGTGACCACGTTCTACGATCTTGACCCCGATGGGGTTCAGTTTGTCTTCAATTTGAACTTCCTCGGAACGCTTCTGCCCACGCAGGCGTTCACGAAGCACATGGCAACCACGGGTTCGGGTACCGTTATCAACATTTCCTCCATGAATGCCTTTACCCCGCTTACCAAAATCCCGGCATATAGCGGAGCTAAGGCTGCCATCAGCAACTTCACGCAGTGGTTGGCGGTGCATATGTCCAAAGTGGGCGTCCGCGTGAATGCGATTGCGCCCGGCTTCTTCCTCACGGATCAGAATCGTTCGCTATTGACGCAGGATGACGGCTCGTTGACGCCCCGCGGCCAGACGATTGTGGGGCAGACGCCGATGAACAAGTTCGGTAGTGCTGATGATTTGGTGGGGTGTCTGCTATGGTTGGTCTCGGAAGAGGCCGCCGGGTTCGTGACGGGAACGGTGATTCCGGTTGATGGCGGCTTCTCCGCCTTCAGTGGCGTCTGATGAGCAAAGTAGAAAGTCGAAATCTGAAATTGGGAAACCTGGAAGATTAGAAATCGGGAATTTGGAAAAATAGGGAGAGAAATATGGCAGCGAAACGTAAGACAAAGAAGAAGTTGGCCGATATTGGTGTAGTGGGATTGGCCGTGATGGGTGAGAATCTCATCCTCAATGCCGAGAGCAAGGGGTTCACGGTTGCATGTTTCAACCGGACGACGAGCAAGGTCGATGATTTTGTCGTCAACGGCCGCGCTAAGGGAAAGAACATCATCGGCTGCAAGACCGTTAAGGCCTTGGTCAAGAGCCTGAAGCGCCCGCGCAAGGTGATGCTTATGGTCAAGGCCGGTGGCGCTGTCGATGCGTTCATCGAGCAGGTCATTCCGTATCTTGAAAAGGGCGATATCATCATTGATGGTGGAAACTCGCACTTTCCGGATACGATCCGCCGCACGGAGTACTGCGAGAGCAAAGGACTGCTCTACATCGGTACAGGCGTTTCCGGTGGCGAAGAGGGTGCGCTGCTTGGTCCTTCGATCATGCCTGGCGGTTCCAAGAAGGCCTGGCGCTCGGTGAAGAAGATCTTTCAGGCGATTTCTGCTCATACAGATGAGGGCGAGGCCTGCTGTGACTGGGTTGGCGAAGGTGGCGCCGGTCACTTCGTTAAGATGGTTCACAACGGCATTGAGTATGGCGACATGCAGATGATCTGCGAGACCTACCAGATGATGACGCAGGGCCTCGGCATGACGAATGCCGAGATGGAGAAGGTCTTCACGCGCTGGAACAAGGGCAAACTGGACTCCTATTTGATTGAGATTACGCGCGATATTCTCGGCTACACGGATGAAGAGGGCAATGACACCGTTGACCTTATTCTCGATACCGCAGGCCAGAAGGGCACGGGGAAGTGGACTGCCGTTGCCGCCCTGGATGAAGGGATGCCGTTGACGCTGATCGGTGAAGCTGTGTTTGCCCGCTGCCTTTCCGCGATGAAGGATGAACGCGTCGCTGCCGCGAAGAAGCTCAAGGGCCCCGAAATTAAGAAGCTGACGGGCAAGAAGAAGGAGCAGATGGTAAAAGATCTTCAGGAAGCACTTTATGCCTCGAAGATTGTGTCATACGCACAGGGTTATCAGCTCATGCGTGCAGCTGCCAAAACCTACGGCTGGAATCTGAATTACGGTGGTATCGCACTGATGTGGCGTGGTGGATGCATCATTCGTTCGGCATTCCTCGGCAAGATCAAAGAGGCGTTCGACAAGAATCCGGAGCTGGACAACCTTCTTCTCGATCCGTTCTTCAAGCGTGCGGTTACCCGGGCACAGGAGGCTTGGCGTCGCGTCGTGGTTTCTGCCGTTGAACTCGGAATCCCCATGCCGGCGATCAGCGCCGCGTTGGCGTACTACGATGGCTATCGTGCAGCCCGTCTGCCGGCAAATCTGCTCCAGGCGCAGCGCGACTACTTCGGTGCGCACACCTACGAGCGCATCGACAAAGACCGTGGCGAGTTCTTCCACACAAACTGGACCGGACGCGGCGGCTCGACAGCGGCATCGACCTATATCGTCTAGTTTTCCGGCTCAAGTGCAGGCGTTGGCCTGAATGTGATGCAATCCGCCCCGAGCATGATCGCATGCGCGGGCGGGGCCGCACATATTCAGACTCAACTCTAGCCTTGACGGTGGGAGGCCCAAGCGCCAAAGTACGCGGGGTAGAACAATAGTCAGATATGGATTTTAGGGTGGAGTTTCCGGCATGTGGAGCAATTTCCTAGGCCTTTTCTCAAATGATATTGGCATCGATTTGGGGACGGCAAATACGCTTGTTTACGTAAAAGACCGCGGCATTGTGCTCCGGGAGCCGTCTGTGGTGGCAATTCAGGATGGCACCAAGCGCATTCTTGCTGTGGGTGATGAGGCGAAGCGGATGTTAGGTCGCACGCCGGGGAATATTGTGGCCATTCGCCCTATGAAGGCGGGTGTGATTGCGGATTTCGAGATTACCGAGGCGATGCTGCGGTATTTCATCAAGAAGATCCATAATCGCCGCAAAATGGTGCGTCCTCGGATCATCATTGCGGTTCCCAGTGATATTACAGAAGTGGAAAAAAGAGCCGTCAAGGACTCCGCGACGCATGCGGGCGCCCGCGAGGTGTTTTTAATAGAGGAACCGATGGCTGCTGCCATTGGTGTTGGGCTGCCTGTTCAGGAGCCGGCTGGCAATATGATTGTGGATATCGGTGGTGGAACGACTGAAGTCGCCCTGATCTCCCTTGCCGGCATTGTTTTTAGTCGTACCGTTCGTGTTGGTGGCGACGAGATGGACGAATGCATCGTCCAGTATATGAAGAGAGTCTATAATTTGATGATAGGGGAACGCACGGCTGAGGAGATCAAGATGACCATGGGGTCTGCTTATCCGGGCGAAGAGGAAACCAGCATTGAGGTTAAAGGTCGCGATCTGGTTGCCGGACTCCCGAAGACACTCACGATTACTTCAGAAGAAATCCGCGAAGCACTACAAGAACCAGTATCATCCATTATTGATGCGATCCGGGTCACGCTCGAACGCTGTCCCCCCGAGCTCTCCGCCGACCTGGTGGATCGCGGTATGGTTCTTGCCGGTGGTGGCGCACTGCTGCGCGGTTTCGACAAGTTAATCGCCGAGCAAACGGGACTTCCAGTACATATCGCAGATGATCCCTTGAGTGCCGTTGCAGAAGGTACCGGCGTGGTGCTCAATGAGCTGAATTTCCTCCGCAAAACAGTCGGCTAGGTGGCCTCAGGTCTCCTCGCATCGTGCTTGAGCTTCCCTATCTTGCCAGCACACTTGGTGTGCACTTTGGCAGGGGAATGCGTTGAGAGAAAAACAGTTTGTATTCTGGCTGATCGCACTGCTTGTTGTTGTGGTGCTTAATCTGCCTGTGCCGGCGACACTTGCCGTCCGGGCGGGGTTGCGCGATAATGTCGCGCCCTTCCAGAATACCATGTCATTGGTGATTCACCAGGTGAGCCTCCTCTTCTCCCGCGTGGGCCGAACTGCCGAGGTCCTTCGGGAGAAACAGGAACTCCAAGTTGAGCTCGCAGAGCTTCGCAGTCGACTGCGTCGCCTTGAACAGTTTGAGAGTGAGAATCAGACGCTCCGCCGTCAGCTCGGTTTTGCCATTTTGTCTCCCCGCAGGCTCCTGCTATGCGAGGTCGTCGCCCGCGGTGATATGAGTGGGTGGTGGCAGACGCTGCGTTTGAACAAGGGCGCTGATGACGGTGTTACCGTTGGTATGGCGGTGATTGGCATTGACGGGTTGATTGGACGCACGGCGGCTGTGGCGAAGCGATCCTGTGACGTATTGCTGATTACGGACCCGAGCTGCAAGGTCGCCTGCAAACTCGTGCGAAACGGCGCGTTTGGCATTATGCAGGGAGCGGGGGTCTCGATGGGTGGCCGTGTTTCGTTGGAAATGCTGGCATCTGCAAGGCCGTGCGAGTTGGATTATGTCTCAACCGAGCATACGCTCCAGCCTCGTGATGTCGTCCACACCAGTGGGCTTGGTGGTGTATTTCCCGAGGGATTGCCTGTTGGTCGTGTTGGTGCTGTCCGTCTCGATTCTTCGGGGTTGTATCAGCAGGCTTCCATTATTCCCAGTGCCGATCTCAGTACGCTGAGATACGCGTTTGTTGTGATTCAATAGGATTTTCTGAATGCTGTTTTGGATACTCATGGCTTTGATGATGCTCGTGGCAACCCTGACTCAGGCGTCGCTTCCGGTTTGGGCTGTGCTTGGGTATGCGCGTTCTCCCGTGTTGCTGGGGCTTGTTCTCTACTATGCGTTGAACCATAAGCTATGGGTGGTTGTCCCCGTGGCGTTTACTGCGGGGATGCTTCAGGATGGGCTGAGTATGGTGCCGCTTGGCTACTCGGCGCTTCTGTTTTGCCTCGTGGCAATCGTGGCGGCTCGCTACCGGCAGCTGGTGCTCTCCGAGGCAGCGGTCACGGCGGCCTTCTTCGGCGGAATTGCCAGTCTTGTCGTTTCTCTTGCCTTGTATTTGCTGCTGCGGAAAGCAGACCTTATCTCCTGTAAAGGCTCCGTAGCCACGCTCCACATTCTGGGCAGTGGCATTCTGGGACTGGTCACCGTGCCCGTTGTCTTTCTGAGCATGGCTGGCTTGCATCGCTCGCTCGATTTGATCGAAGAGGAGGGTGTTGATGTCACGGCGTGAACGAGCTGAGAGAGCGCGACTGCGTGCAAGGTTGATCCTGTTGGCCATGTTCGTCGGGTTGGTCTTTCTGGGGGTTAACCTGTGGCGTGTTCAGGTTTTGCGTGCTCCGGAGTTTCGCAGCAGCCTGGATCGTCAGAGCATGCGGAGGGTGCGGTTGCCTGGCGTCCGTGGGCGGATATTTGACCGAAAGGGGCGCTGCCTTGCGGACAACCGTCCCAGCTACTGCATTGCCATCTACACAGAGGAACTTCGTCAGCGTGGCCGCTGGTCACGTACCATTGACAAAGTGGACTCCGTTGTGGATGAGCTCGCCTCGGTGCTGGGACAGCCCAGGCAAGTGACGCGAGATGACATCGCGAAGCACGTCAGCCGGCGCCTTCCACTGCCATTCCTTGCCTGGCGCGGCATCCAAGAGACCTCTCTGGCTCGTTGGGCTGAATGCGAGCAACGCTTTAGCGGTGTTGATATCTATGTTGAGCCCGTCCGGGTCTATCCATTTGCTGCGAGCGCATCGCATGTGGTGGGTTATGTTGGACGTGCCGAACCCGCCAAGGATGGAGAGAAGCCTTATCACTACTACCTTCCTGAAATGGAGGGGAAGAACGGGATGGAGAAGGTGATGGACGAGCGCCTGCGAGGCCAGTGTGGCGGTCGCCTGATTCGTGTGGATGCTTCTGGTTTCAAGTACAACGAAACCGGGGAGCGTGATCCCATTGCCGGTGACGATGTCCATCTTGCCCTGGATATGCATATCCAAGGCGTTGCCGAGAACATTTTGAGTAATCAGCCCGGATCTGTGGTTGTGCTGGATGCCCGCAACGGCGATGTCCTGGCGTTGGCCAGTGCGCCGGCTTTTGATGCGGAGAGTTTGAAGTCCTGGCGTGTGTGGCAGGGCGTCCGCTCTGATCCCCGTCGCCCGCTGCTGAATCGTGCAATTGCTGGACGCTATCCGCCGGGCAGTACGTTCAAGCCTCTGGTTGCCATCACGGCCTTGGAAAGCGGTCGCATTACACCCTCAACGTCATTGAACTGCCCCGGTTACTACCAAGTTGGAAATCGTCCCATACATTGCTGGAGCAAACGAGGGCATGGCACGCTTCAGTTGCGGAAGGCCATTGAGCAGTCCTGCAATCCCTTCTTCTGCGATCTTGGTATTCGCTGTGAGTACAAGCGCATCTACCACATGGCCGACTCGCTTGGGTTTGGCCACCGCATGGGGATTGAATTGCCCGGGGAGTCAGCAGGTCTGCTGCCGGATGATGAGTGGAAGCGGCGTGTCATGAAGGATGCCTGGCGGGCAGGGGACACGTGCAATGTCTCCATTGGGCAGGGCGCCCTCCTGGTGACCCCTCTACAGATGGCTGTTTTTGCGGCTGCGCTCGGGAATGGTGGCTATGTATACCGCCCGAGACTAGTCAATCACGGGATTCCTGAGGGAGATCTGGTCAACCGCATGGCGTGGTCTGCGAAGACGATGAGCGTGGTTCGCGGTGGGATGCTTGACGTGGTTCAGGCTGAGACTGGTACGGGAAAACGAGCGCGAATCGAGGGCGTGTCTATCGGCGGAAAGACGGGCACGGCGCAGTACGGGCAGGGCAAGAAGCATGCCTGGATGATTGCGTTTGCCCCGTTCGATGCGCCTCGATATGCCATCGCCATGGTGCTTGAGGATTCGGTTTCGGGCGGTATTACCGTTGCGCCGCGTATCCGCCATTTACTGCAGTATATGCTGATTCGGGATGGCACGGTATTGCCGCAAACGGTTGGGCCTGAGGGGAATGTCCAAGGATGAAGGATGCACTCGTCAACGGATTCAAGACGCTGCGCCGCGGAAGTGTCGCGATGCTGGTTCCTGTTTTGGTGCTTCTGGTGCTCGGGATCCTATTCGTGTACAGCTCATGTTATGTGAGCGATGACCAGGAGGTCCGTCCGCTCTATGAACGCCAGATCGTCTGGGCAATTGCCGGCCTGATCAGCTACGTGGCTTTCGCGCTCTACGATTTTCACCGCTTCAAGCGCATTGCCTGGGGGGTCTACGGCAGTTCGCTTGTTTTGTTGGTATTGGTGCTTTTCATGGGTAGGACCATTTATGGGGCCAAACGCTGGCTAATGCTGTTTGGTGACAACGGCATCGGCATCCAGCCTTCGGAGATTGCCAAGCTGGCAACGATTGTCCTGCTGGGGCACCGCCTGAGCGAGACAGGGCGTATCTTATCTGATCCCCGTGAAGTGGCCACAACGCTGGCTTTGGTTGCGGTCCCTGTTGTGCTCATCATGAAGCAACCGGATCTGGGCACCGCGTTGGTGTTTGTGCCAACTGCCTTTCTCATGATGTTTGTGGCTGGAATACCGTTCCGTTATCTCGGCTCACTGGTTGCGATTGGTGCGACGGCCGTTGCGCTGCTGTTGGGGGGTCTCTTCCTTCCCGAACGGCTTGGGGCGAGTGAAGCCACCCAGGCCCGCGTCAGAAGCCTCACGGGGTTGAGCGAGTACCAGCGCGGTCGGATTGAGGTGTTCTTCCAACCCGACAAGGACCCGCTGGGTGCGGGGTGGAACAAGCGGCAGTCTGAGATTGCCGTCGGTTCAGGAGGGCTTTGGGGCAAGGGCTATCTGCATGGAACTCAGAACATTCTTGGGTTCCTGCCGCGTTCGGTGGCACCCACGGATTTCATCTACTCTGTGATTGCGGAGGAGAAAGGGTTCGTGGGCTCCCTGATGGTATTGGCGCTGTTTGGGTTTGTGCTCG
>JABGOW010000458.1 GCA_018645275.1 Verrucomicrobiota bacterium | reverse complement strand
ATAGTCGCCCATTGCAGCACATGGCATCAATGGCCCGCAGAGCCCATTTCCGGTATAGCCGACGATACCACTGCACGCCCCGCTCGGTGTGCGCGGTGCGTTCGTAGCAGACCACCAGCGGCGTGCCACGCCGACGTCGTTCCAGGAGGCACGGAAACGTCCACTTGAAGAACCCATCGCCTACCAGCACATCTGGCTCCAGTTCGCGGATCCTGCGACCGATGCCCGGTTGATAGCGCAGGGAAACATTGCGATTGGCCATGAATTCGCGGTCTTCTCGCCCAAGCTTCCATTCGCCCGACATGGCGATGGCTCGATCGCCCAGAACAGCCTGGGCTTTTCCCTGGACACGCTCTGGCACATAGTCGCCGGAGTAGAGCAACGTCAAGCGCCCGCCAACCAGCCTGTCCAGTTCCTCGAACACCGGGATCCGGTAATCAAGAAACGATCGTGTGACCCAGAGAATATTCATGAAGAAGGAAGACCACTGTTACACAGAGCTAACGAAGGAAACGAAGAAAGGCAAAGGAGCGCGAAATGAGACTGCCTATGGGTCCACCTCACTGTACATGTGGTGCATTCTGCCTCTCTCCTCCTTCTCGCTCCCTTCGCTACCTCTGTGCAGAGGACCGTGCTCGCCACTGGACCCCCACTGCCTTCGCGTACTCACGGGCCACCACAATACGGCAGGCAATCCACCAGCCCAACGGCCCTAGGCGATGCCCCGCACGCAACAGGCGGGTCACCCTTGTTCGTGGTAGCTCGTCCCAGTAGGTTCTAAGGATGTGCCGGGCCTGCTCTGGATTCCCACCGAGGATGTGGTTCTGAGCATATCCCGCCGCCACACGGCCCCGGACCACGCGGAAGTGCGGCAACTGGGCTTCCGTCAGTCGCGGCAGCAGACGCTCTTGCCACGACTCGACAGTCGGGCAGAGCCGCCGCCGCTTCCGGTACTTGGTCAGCCATCCCGGCCCGGCAGCGGCCGCGCGGGAGTTCCCAACCCAGAGCGGTTCGGGGATGTAGCCCCACGGACCAAAGGTCGCGATATAGCCCCAGTATTCCAGATCTTGGCTCACCCGCAGATCCGCGCGCTGGCCACCGGCCTCATCGATTGCAGACTTGCGGATCACAACCGAGCCTGTGCGCACATGGTCGTGTTCCGCCCAAAAGGCATAGAAGTCGTCGACCATGGACGCCTCGGTCGGTGCGTCGGGACCAGTTAGCAATGCAGGTTGGAGAAGTTCCCGCCCATCCTGCAAGCGCGTCAGTAGCCCAGTGTTGACAGCCACCGCCTCAGGATGGGACTGTAGAAAGCCAACGCAGCGTTCCAGGAATTCCGGATGCCAGTAGTCATCGGAGTCAAGGAAAGCGATAAGGTCCCCCGTCGCCACCGTCAGCCCCCGATTTCGCGCCGCGCCCTGCCCTGCGTTCTCCTGCTCCAGGTAGACGATCCGTTCCCCATATCCGCGAGCAACATCCCCGGTCCCGTCGGTCGAACCGTCGTTGATGACAACGACCTCATCCGGCGAAACAGTCTGCTCCAACGCACGATCCAACGACTGCGCCAGGCAGTTTTCTGCATTGTGCGCAGGGATAATGACACTGACTTTCATCGTCTCAGCCCGCGTGATGCCAGAAGAAAGTGGGAATGGCATTCGGCCTATACCTTTGGCTGATCGCGTTTGGCATGTTGCCTCGGCCGCAGGAAACGACTCCACCTGTTTCCATCAACCCAGTACCAGGCCGCATACCGCAGATAGGACTCCGCCAGGAAACGAAACGAGAAGAGAAGCCTCAACCTATCAGGGAATCCCGTTGGCTTCGACCACACGCCGCGGTGATTGATTCGGAACCGCTCCGGTTGCTCCCCAGCTTTGAAATCTACATACTGCATGTGGGGCTTCCAGGTCATGAAGTGGATGTACATATGTTCCCTTCCGGAACGGTCGTACAACTCGCCGTTACGCCATTCCCATCCGCTTCTGCGACAGAACAGATCCCACCAGTCAAGAACAAGCGCGGACGACCACTGAACACGAATCTTGCCACGAAGGTCCTTTGGGAAGCAGTACTTGAGGAATATCCCCATTCCTTTCTCGTCAAAATGATGGTAGGACTCCTCTCCCATGATGCACTTCCATTCTGGATGGAGCCGGTAGATGGCATTGACAACCGGAGAGTTTCGATACAATGTAAAATGCCCGGCCAGGCAGTCCTTTCGACTCGAGAAAATATCACACTCTTCAAGCGTGGGATCTGTCACAAAATGACGAATCCTGCCCCAAATCACGTCCACATCAACATGTCCCCAGAAATCGTATCCTGCAGAAAACTCGCTGAGAATCTCCCCATACGCAGGACGCAAGTCAAGTTGGGAATACGGATGTTTCTGAACTCTGATCCCAAGAGCTCTGGATGAGATGGAATTGAATTCACTCATCGTCATCGAGATAAAATGAATATTCGGGAAGTCCAGACCAGCTACTTGGCAATCGGTGAGAAACAGCCAATCAACATCCTGATTCCTTGCACACGACACAATGAAAGCAGGGAACCACTTCGGCCAAGAACCAAAATAGGTGGAGATTAGGAGGATTCTATTCATTCAATTTCCAAGAGTTACAGAAGGAGAAATAGCTCCATATATGGCACAAACAAAATCCCCGATCTGGCACTACGGGTAGACTCATTAATGAATGGACCGTGAGCAACGAATCTGAAACGCCCTCAACTATGCCAGTTATAGGCGGTCTTCACAATAGCATCAAGGGTGTCGAATTGCGGGTGCCAGCCAAGCACGCTGCGGGCTTTGCTGGCATCAGCCACCAGAACTGGCGGATCGCCCTCTCGCCTGGGTGCTTCCTCTACCGGAACTGGCCGACGGGAAACTCGCCTCACTGCCTCTATCACCTCCCGGACCGAGTATCCTCGCCCGGTGCCCAGATTGAAGGCAGCAGATTCGCCGCCACGCAGCAGATAGTCCAATGCAGCCGTGTGGGCGCGGGCCAAGTCGCTCACATGGATATAGTCGCGCACACAGGTGCCGTCCGGAGTGGGGTAGTCGGTACCAAAGACACGAATCGCGTCACGCTTCCCCAGAGCAGCCTGAATCACCAATGGCAGCAGGTGCGTTTCCGGATCGTGGACCTCGCCGATGTCACCAGCGGGGTCAGCCCCAGCCGCATTGAAGTACCGCAACGCAATCCAGCGCAGCGTGCCAGCCCTGCCGTGCCAATCAAGCATCCGCTCAACGCATAGCTTTGACTCCCCATAGGGATTGACCGGACGCTGCGGCGTGCACTCTGAGATCGGGACTGCCTCCGGGACGCCGTATGTGGCACAACTTGAGGAGAAAACCAACTTCTCCACGCCAGCTGACTTCATGGCGTCAAGCAGGCTGATCGTGCCGGCCACGTTGTTACGGTAGTACTTCCCCGGATCCACCATGGACTCGCCGACATAGGCATGCGCGGCAAAGTGGAGGACGGCAACCACATCATGTTCAGCAATGGTCCTAGCAAGCAAGACGGTATCCGCTAGGTCGCCAACCACACCCGGCCCCCATCGTACAGCCCAATCGTGCCCATTCTCGAAGTTGTCGAACACCACCGGTGTGTACCCGGCTGCAGCCAGGGCCTTGCACGCATGGCTACCAACGTACCCGGCCCCGCCCGTAACAAGAATGCTCCGCGCAGGTTCCACAATGCCCAAGGAATCACTCACCGGCAGTCCCCCCGTCCCGCGCCCGCACGTGAGGAAAAGGTCCACCCAAACTCCGTAGCAAGAAAGCCAGGGCACGGTCATGAGCCCTTGTCAGTCGGCGCATTATAGGAGAACTTCTCCTCACATCACCAGCGAAGCAAAGCAAGCGGAAGAACAGAGCTGTCATGCGATGTGTTCCCATGCGGGGTGCCAACTGGGTGCGGAATTGCTCGCGCCAGTACTTCCACAGCTCCACACGTTCCGTTGCGTCCGGATTCTCGGCAATCCATTCGCATCCAGTCACAAAGCGCTTCAGCGCAAGCCAGTCGGCACATCCCCTGTCCTGGGCGACACCCGTCGCCGCAAGCACCTCGCCGATGGCCATCTGCGATCGGGAAATCGTCTCCAGGTAGGGCATCCCTTTGGCAGAACGCCCCGTCGCCGAATCCCCATGCATCGTATATTGATAGCCCGAGTACGAGGTGGTCACCATCCGCTGGCAACGACAGAGTGCCGCCACGTTGAACAACGTGTCCTCGCCGATGTTGGCCTCGAAGGACTCGAACCGCAAGCCCCGCAACGCCTCCCGCCGAAAAAGCTTGTTCCACAATGCATACGTCATCGAGCGAAAACAGTGCGAACGGTCCGTCCTCTTGGACAAGTCATACAGCCGATCCGACAGACTGTGCGCCCGGAGCGTCTGGCCGGCCCTGTCAACATCCATCCACGAACAGGCGACAATATCCGCCTCATGCTCCTCCGCCAGAGCAACCAACCGGCTACACGCGTCGGGTGGCAGCCAGTCGTCCGCATCCGCGAAAAGCACAAACTCTCGACGCGCCCGGCCAAGCCCGTCATTCCGCGCCGCTCCGGCACGCCCGTTTTGCGCGCGGTGGATGACCGTCAACCGCCCGTCAGTCGCCGCGATCTCATCCAGAACCTGCGGACAGCCATCGGGCGAGGCGTCATCGACAGCAATCACCTCCACAGGCACACCCACTTGCCCCAACGCGCCCCCTAGGCAACGCCGCAGCAATGCCTCTGGCGGGCAATAGACTGGTACAATGACAGTGACTTCAGGCCTAGGCACGGGCACCGCCGCACACCCCAGCGTCTCCTCCACGGGCGCAGCGCCGGAACATCTCGATGTACTTCGGCCCCAGCCGATCCCAGATGGACAAGTCGGCTTGGTTCACAGGCCTGGCGTTCCTTTCATTGGCATAGGTCGATGCGGATCGCTCCTCATGGCGTGGGATCAATACGGGAAATAGCCATACGTTCCAGGAAGGGAAAACCGGACACTTCAGCAAACAACAACTCCATGTCGTACTTCTCGCGGTAGTAGTCGCGCAGAACGCGGGCGCTTCCTTCTGAAAATGCGCCCTTCACCCAGAACACGTTCTCGGTACGCGCCAGGGAGCCCCAGAAATCATCGCCTAGCCCGAACTGCTCCATCACTTGTTGCTGCTGAGGCGTCTGGTTGAACCAGTCAAGCCCAACGAAGCCCTTCAGAGATCTCATGGTCCTGAAAGAACTAATTGGCAGATGGTGCTCATATGGAAACGCCGGACCGGCGGCGCAGATTATCGATCCTTGGGGGAGTGCCGTCTCCCATTTCTGGATGCGCCTTTCCAGCTGCTGGTGATTCTCAGCAGCGGCGGCAGCCTTGCGGTACCCACGGACGAAATCGATGATCATGGCCAAAGCCAAAAGGACAAGAAGACCTGACATGGCTTTACTACGGAAGGCTATCGGTAGTCTGAGAGGATCAGCGGCGACAGTCCCATACCTGGACGCTGCGGCGACCAGGATCACGAGCCAAAGAGCTGCCATCCACAGGGTTGCGTGTACTCTACCGGGCCCATGTCCCAACACTACGTGCAGGTAAAGCAACAGTAGAGCGCATGTGCCTCCAACGGTGACAATGGCCATCAGTGCCCACCTGCGCCGGGAGACGAATGCCAGAAGTGTTGCCGCAAGGCATGTGCCGAGACCTAGCATGCAATGTGAGGGCATACGTCGTGTTTGACCGAGCATCCTCCGAACCCCGATGGGCCACCGCCCAAACTCAAGCACCCGTCGAAGTGCAGACATGCGGGGAGAGTTCTCCAAGACAGTGTCCATCCGTGATGGGGAGTACTGCAGAGGATCAACGTCCAGCCACATTTGAATCATGGCGTAGTCAGTTTGGGTCCAGCCAATGGGTTCGAAGATCTTCGGATCATATTGCAGGCCGCCAAAGTCCCTTATCAGGGATCTCCCGCGCAAAAGCACCGAGAATCGGGACCATCGAGCATCTTCTCTATACCAATGGTGTCTCAAAGCGGCCACGCCGCTCATGCACAGAAACGCCACGGTCGCTATTGCGGCAAAGGAACGCCACGAGACGCGAGAACTCTGTTCCCCAGGGGTGCCTTGATCTTGGACATCCATAAGCACCATAAATCCGCAAGGAAGCGCAACCGCCAAAATCATCAGTGCGGACTGATAGCGGATCATGGCTCCCAGGCAGAGCATGAGAAGCGAGAAGAGGACGGCGACCCAGTATTTCGCTAGTGAGACAGAAGGGCGATGGATCAGGAGACTCAGAAGGGCCACAACTCCGGCTGTGGCCGAAAGACCCGCAATAGTCGTCCATTGGAGGTAGGCAAGCGAAGGCAGCGCTGTGGCAAGTGCTGCATAGAACACGATCAGAAAGAAGTTTCGTCTGGGGTTGAGGCGCAGAACTGAAAAACAAAGCAGTCCCAAAGACAAAGCGAGGCAGCAACACAGGGAAATGGCGTACCATGGGCAGTCAGGATACCAAAGGTGGAGACACCTCAGTGGATATCCCAGGAACGGATGAACGAATACCAGGTCTGCTGATGGATGGGGTGCTAACCAGACCCCGGCGGCGATCATCGACATGAAAACATCGTCGTTGGCATCCCATATTGGATGACGCAGTATGAGTCCATACGTGCCCGCGGCTACTCCCACGGAGAAAACGCTCGCCCAAAACACGCGGCACAAAGGGCGATTCCAGTCAAGCAGACTCATCTTGATGCTCATGGATTCCGGCCCTTTCGACTCTACGTGTACCGGAGAGGGGTTCATTCGTTTCAAGACCTCGACGCCGCACATTGCTGGAAGAGTTCGACGTACGCTGGGGTAAGGCGGTCCCAGCTGAACCGGTCATAGACGCCAGCATGTCGGGCCGTGGCGACACTCGGGGCAGCGGCCACACGTACGGAATCAGAGAGGAGTTCCATCAGTGTTCCCGGTTGCGTGAGGTCACCGTATGTTCCCATGTCACCCAGAACAAACCGAGATGTTTCGTAATCATGGACCAGGCATGGCAACCCATATGACATGGCCTCCACATACGCCAGCCCGAAGCCTTCGTCGACGGAGGCAAGCGCGAAGATGCTGGCGGCACGATAGTAGTCACTTACCTCGTCCTTGGCCACGGTTCGAGCATCGAAGCCGTCCATCGACAAGAGGTCTTCTCCGAGCTCTATGATGCGTGGTGAATCCGATGTCTTCTGTCCCAGCAGAAGCAGGAACGGTCGCGGTACCGGCAGCTTGGCCATTTCCTGCACGAGGTAGTCCATGCGTTTCCGGCCCCCGTCGATCGCTCCAACCGAGAGGACGATCGGGCGATCACGGGGCAGACCCAGCGCGTCACGAAGTGCGCCGGGATCTCCGTGGGGGGGGAGGGACTTGGGAATGTCGACCGCGCTGGGCAGAAGCGTCTGTTTCTCCCTCGGCACACCGGCTGCCAGTGCGTCGTTCAGATACTGAGGCGACACTTGCTGGATGTGGTCCCAGCGGTGGAGCAGCGTCGGCAGCACGGGCCCGTTGTTGTTGAATAGGACCTTGTAGCTGAAGAAGGGCAGTTTCTGTGCCAGTCGCAACAGATTGCCAAGGACGACGTCCGAGACGTACACGACATCTGGGCGCCTCGCCAAGAGACGGGGGAGGAGCGACAGAAAAAAGGTCAACTGCTCGGCGAAGTAGTCTGAACGCCCCAGAAGCTTGCCCAAGATCTTGGCGGATCGACTGCCACGGCAGAGGTTGGGGAGCCGTATCTCATGAGCAGCCTGCGCCCCGGCGCCCTTGTACAAGGTGAGGTCCAGATCGGCCTCGGAAACGAGCGCGTCGAAGCAACCCCTGAAAAAGGACTCGTACCCGCGGTTGATGTGTCCCAGTCCTGAACAGACGATGAATACTTTGGTGCGTGCCATGGTGCGTTGCGTCTCTGGATTGTACCCGTTGTGTGCCCCCGCACTACTGCCATGCGGGGAGTTCCTATCGACTGATAGCGGCCTCGTTCCAGAAGCAGACGTTAGCTAGTCCCAGGCTCTTCCGACCTGACCATTCCAGATACTGCCCCCAGATAGCGAGTACTCGGAAGCCGAAGGGCAACAGGTAATCTCGCAGATCCTCGAAGAGCACATGGCAGTCGTCTCCCGGATGGAATCTGGCTTCCACGAACACGGAAGGAACCCGCGCCGGGGAGAGCATTTGGCGCGGGCCTTCAAACACCTCCAGTTCGACCCCTCAGCATCTGTCTCGAGAAGGCCGATCC
>JABGOW010000400.1 GCA_018645275.1 Verrucomicrobiota bacterium | reverse complement strand
AAAGGCAAGTCTCTGAACTCGAGAAGAAAGCGGAGCAGAGGAGGAGGAGGAGCAGCGTCACGCACTGTATAATCAACACGGCGATCATCATGGGCTGGCGTCCGCGGTTGAAGGTTCAAGAGATGTTGCTTCGTGCGTCGCCACGGCCGCTTGGGATTCCCCCGTGGTGTGTGTGACGTCGACAACGCGCAGCTTTGTCCGGTGCACCATCGGATAATGCTGAACTTCCATATCTTTGATCATCCACTGTTCGTTGATCTTCTTGAAGTTCCGTACCCAGAGCTTGCGTTCGAGGTCGCCTTCGGCATCGTAGCCCTCCGCCTGCAGCATCATGTTTACCTTTTTGCTGATCCAGAGGCGGGCTTTGGTGTATGGGCAGGAGTCAAGAGGCGAGGCTTCAATGGTCGCACGGTCGGGGGTTCGTCCCTCCTCTTCTGGGGTGCGGGGATTGGGGGCATTGACCTCGACAATGAAGCAGTCAAACCCGCGGATGGACTCCTCGCCTACGAGCCTGCCGCCGGGCCACCATAAGAAAGAGAGGGTCAGGTCCACCCAGCTCAGATCTGTCTTCTGGATGGGTAGCGATAGATCTGAGAGTTGGGTTTCTTTGAGGGGGTCTCCTGTGGCGTGGTGATAGGAGGTCGTTGCGCCGTGGGTGATGGTGAGTTGCTCAAGTGAGCGGCCAAAGGCGTCCCGAATTGTGTAGGTCGCACGGGGTGGCTTTGCTCCCCAGTTTGCATCCAACGTAAACCCGAAAGAGGCAATGGGTACTCCCCGACGCCTGCGCACAAGCAGTTCACCGGATACGTTGATGGGTTTGGTCGGAAGTTGAGCGACCACATTGGCAAGAAGTTGGTCTGCAGTGAGCGAGGGATGATTGGGATCCGCAAGAGCCGCGACAGACAACAGCACATAGGCTGCCGACAGAATCAGTTTCAAAACGTCGCTTCTCCCACTGCTTACTAGTCCAAGTTTGACTCACAGGGCCCGGCTTCTGCATCAGCCTCGATCGCGTGATCTAGAATCTCACGGATCGCCCCCAGTCCGGTTGAGGGTATGATAATCGTATCCCGGCGTCCACCGACATCTTCGGTAACACGTAAGAAACGACCTCTCGGATTCTCCCTCAGGTCAAACGAGAACAGCTTTCTTTCGACCTGGACTCTTTCGCATAATAGCTCGATGTCCACATCGCACCCCCTAGTTACGGCGCCCTCACGATTGGCTTCCGTTCTCTCTACCCTCGACTCTAGCATATCACCTTAGCCTGATCACAAGCGGAAAATGCGAATTTCCGCTGTGGACTTATTGACGAAATGTCACCGATTCAATCGATTCAGGAGGTGTTGACCGTTTCTGCACGAAAAAAACAGGCCGCCAACCTTTCGGTTGGCGGCCATCTCGCAACGGCTCGCCGTGCTATCCCAGTTCTATTATTCAATGAATTGTGTTTGACTGACTTGTTAACTCGGAATCGGTGCGAACCCTTAGCGAGAGATTCTATAGTCCACTTCTCACAGTCTAGCTCTAGGCGCCTCCTTTCCTAAACAATTGGAGTCACATATGCGACGTATTGATAAGCATAGACCTTGCCAAGTTTGGAGACAGCACGGGTTTCCTAAGATTTCCGTTCGCCGGTATCCGAATCAGGCGGAGGATTGTCTCAGTGGTGCGAAACGGTGTCTCATAGGTGACAGAGAAGCAGGGCTCACGCTTCACCAACTCAGTCAATGTCGATGCGATGGTCGACCATGCAGCTGCCATCGAACAGGAAAACGCCTCTGAATGGCTGTTTCTCAAGCATCAGAGGCAGCCAGTATTGGTCATCCTCCCACATGCGCTCGTAGGGAATTGCATCCAGAGGGGTCCAGAGGGGGATGGCCTCATCCGTTTCAGTGGGTTCACCGTGATAGCCCTCTGCGCGAAACACGGTACAGTGAATGGAGAGCCCGTCCCGGAACTGGAAGGAGAGTTCTCCGCAGTGGGAAACATCCTTGGGCGTGATACAGAGTTCTTCTTCGACCTCTCGGACAGCCGCTTGGCGGGGAGTCTCCCCTGGCTCCAGCCGTCCACCAGGGCCATTGATGTTGCCGGCACCCAATCCACGCTTCTTGTGGATCAAGAGTACGCGGCCGTCCTGGACGACAAAAAGCAGAGTAGCGCGTTGTTGTGGAGTCCAAGTTGCCCAGTCGATATCGTTAACGCTATTCATGACGTTGCAACGCTCTATTCCTTGGTGTTCTTCTTGAAGGTCTTGATGAACTTTCCGAAGGCTTTGTCTTTCTTGCGTCTGTCGACGTAGCTCATCTCGTTGAACTCCGATTCTCTCTTCAGTTTGTGGTAGCTCTTGAAACGCGCTTCACTGAGATCTCCCGCTTCCGCTGACATGAGAACGGCACAGCCCGGTTCCGATGTGTGCGTGCAGTCTGCAAAACGGCATTGCTCCGAGAGGTCATGAATGTCCGAGAAGCTCGCCTCTATACCATTCCCGGCCCCCAGAATTCCGAGCTCTCGCATTCCGGGGGTGTCCACCAATAGCGCCCCCTGGTCCAAGGCGATCAGTTGTCGTCGCGTGGTCGCATGTGTACCTTCCCCCGTGACGCTGACGGGCTTTGTTTCGAAGGTGTCGTGTCCCATGATGTGGTTGATGAGCGTGGTCTTCCCCACGCCAGAGGAGCCGAGGAGGCAATAGGTTCTGCCGGGAACCAGAAGCTCCTGAAAGGTATCAACGCCCTCCCCGGTTGCGCTACTCAACGGAAGGAGTTCGGCCGTGACTCCGCTCTGCCGGATGCGCTCTATGAGTACAGCGCGTTCTTCGGGTGTCACGAGGTCAATCTTGCTCAGAATAATGATGGGCGTGGTCTTTCCATCCCGTGCCATCACGAGATAGCGATCAAGTCTGCGCAGATTGAAATCATAGTGGCAGGACTGAACGATGAATGGGGTATCCACGTTGGCTGCAATCATCTGGAAGTCGATCGAACTGCCGGCTTGCTTGCGGCGTAGAAACGTTCTCCGTGGGAGGACGTCGCAGATGACGGCGTTCTCCCCTGAGTTGTGGTATTGCACGCAGACCCAATCACCCACGCATGGAAGATCGGCGGTTGAGTCGATTGCGAATCGAAGTCGTCCAACAAGTTCGGCGGAGCACTGTCCCTCTTTACCTCGGATCATATACGCGCCGCGGTCGACAGCCGTGACGCGGGCCATCGTCTGTCCCGCGTGGAGCCGCTCCGCAGCATGCGCTTCAAACCAATCGTCGAACCCAAGCTCTGCCAGTTTCATGTCTACTCCGAATTTGAACGCGAAGCGTATCAGCTTTCACGGCTGCGGCAGCACAT
Source organism: Verrucomicrobiota bacterium (assembly GCA_018645275.1). Taxonomy (GTDB): domain Bacteria; phylum Verrucomicrobiota; class Kiritimatiellia; order UBA8416; family UBA8416; genus JABGOW01. The sequence goes on along the minus strand of JABGOW010000400.1, from coordinate 4,936 downwards.
AAAAGAACACCGCCACGAAGTGGCTGAACCCGCCGATCAGGACGAATATATGGAAGATGGCGTGATTGAACGGAATCCGCCTGATGCTGTAGAGTGTCGCTCCAATGGTGTAAGCCATGCCGCCTGTGAGCAGCCAGAACAGCCCTCCGGCAGGCAGGTTGTGGAGCAGGGGTTTCACGGCGACAACCCCAATCCACCCCATGAAGACATACATGAGCGTGGAGGCCAACTTATAGCGGCCTGTGAAGATGAGTTTCAGGGAAATCCCAGCTAGGGCTAGCCCCCAGGAGATTCCAAAGACCACCCAGCCGAGAGTACCACGAAACGTAACGAGCGCGAAGGGCGTGTAGGTTCCTGCAATGAGTCCGTAGATGGATGCATGGTCCAGAACCCGCAAGCGGCGTCTCGCTCCCGGCGACTTTATGCCGTGGTAACACGTGGATGCTGCAAAGAGCATGATCAGACTCGTGCCGAAGATTGCGGCACTCGCCACATGCCACGCGTTTCCATGCAGAGAGGCACGTACCACCAGCAGAGCCAGGGCTGCAATGCTAAGGGCAAGCCCGACAGCATGCGAAATGACATTGGTCATTTCCTCTGCCGGCGAATACGATTGCGCTTGTGGTGCTGCTGTCATGCGATCGCTTGTCTGCCCCTTGAACGAGAGGAGGCCATCCTGTGGCTAGAGTTTCCAGCGGTATTGCAGGCGCGTCTCGCGGTCCACGCCAAGCCATGAGCGGGGACTGATGGACTGGGTTGCTTTGAGAAAAGAGCCCAGAGAGAAGCCCCTTTCATATCGGTACACTTTGATCGCGTCGACATCCAGCAACTCGGCCGTGCGCATCACGGCATCTTTCCAGTACCCCGTTTCATCAATCAATCCCAGGCGAAGGGCTTCCGCAGATGTGAAGATGCGCCCGTCCGCCAGTGCCCGGACTTCCGCTTCAGGAAGGTTGCGGTGTTTGATGACCAGTTCGACGAAGCGGTCATAGAGCGCATCGACGACCGACTGCATCAAGGCCTGCTGTTCCACTGTAAAGTCGCTGAGTGGGTTGAGTATGTCCTTGTTCGCACCCGATTTGATGGTGACATCCTTGACCCCGTGCTTCATGGCCAATTCGCGGAAATTGACGGACTGGACGAGTACGCCAATGGAGCCGGTAATGGTTGTGGGATGTGCGATGATATGATCGGCAGTCAGAGCAACGTAGTAGGCACCAGAGGCCGCAACATCTCCGCACAGGGCGACGATGCGTCGACTGGTATCCGCCTGTTTAAAATCAAGCAGGGCCTTGTAGATGATGTCGCTGGCCGTGATGCCTCCTCCTCCGCTGTCAATGTCGAGGATGATCGCCTGCACGGTCTCGTCAAGTGTGGCTCGGCGAATGGCCTGCAGGGCGATCTCCGCAGAGCTCCCCGGGCTGAACAGAGACTCACTCTCTCCCAACATGATCATGCCTGTGATTGGTATACGCACAACCTTGTTGCTGCCCTGTCCGCAAGACCACACTTCATCGAGTTCGGGAAATTCATCCTCGCCGTACTCAGCCATCTCCGATGCGAACCGGTCCATGGAGAAGTGCAGCACGCCGCTAGTCGTCAGCCAGAAGACGGCGACAGCAAGAATAAGGAGAATCAGTATGGTAACGAAGCATCCGGGGCGGCGCCGATGCGGTTTGTAGGTGACCTGGCCCATATGACATCTCCTCTGCTGATCGGTCTCAAGAAACCACGGGGTTTCTGAAATGCTGATTTTCGGCTTTGCTGCGTTTGTGGTCTTGCTCTGGCTGCGCTAGAGCTGTTCGACAGTATACCCGCTCGCGCGGAGTTGCGCAATGAGTCCCCCTTCTCCCGGGAGGTGACCGGCCCCTACAATAACCATGGTTGTCACTCCAGACTGCATCATGCCATTGAGGGTCCTCATCCACTTCGCATTCCGGTCGTCAATCAGGATCCGCTGTATGTTTGGGTATTCTCGCAGATTCTGAAAGAGGGCTTCGGACAAGGCGTCGAGGTCGCCGTGGGTCCAGGCCTCCATGATACCTGCAATATCGGTTTCAAGCGTGGCAAAGTCCTCAAGGCTCTGTCTCACAAAAGCGTCTTGGTCCTCCTCGACCACGCTTTCGAAGAGTGCCAATTGTTCGTCGAGCGTCTCAAGTCCCACAATGGCTTTCTCAAGCTCCTTTGCCCGCTTGTAGAAGTGCCAATCCAGCCCGTTTTCAGCCGAGAAACCAAGTTGCTGAAGCCGGGTTGAGGTGAGTGCCATCACAAACATCCATGGCTTGTAGCGCTTGAAAGCGACCATGGACAGACCGATGTCCTGCGCGCAGTCCTCGGCAAGCTCAAGCGTCTGTGGGCTCAGTACGTCGTGGAGTGTCTTGCCTTCTGGAAGCATGCCTTTGATCACCAACTCCAGTTGAGCCTCCGGATCTGTCATGATGGCAAGGTCCATTTCGAGTACAATGCGTTCCGATGCCTTGAACGCCATCTCAACCTGGCTGGGAAGCGGATAGGCATCGTCGGAGAGCAGGTGAACCGACCCTTGTATGTACGCCGTTGTATTGCTCGACTGTACGCGCCACAGACAGGCGGATGGCGCATCTTGCTCAGACCCTATTCCCGGCTGTGCAAGGGAAAGGGCAAGAATCACCCCGGTCAAGATGGCAGGAGCGGGAGCAGGGGAGGATCCTGGGTGCGTTGGCTGGTGCTGCGAATGCATTGCGTTCGTCCTTCGTTCTGGTAGCATGACCGCAGAGACTACCACACGCTGTCTCGGGCCGGAAGTGGAAATCTACCGACCGGGCGGTTGGAGTCAGGGGTATATGAATAGGGAGAAATTGAATGTTTGAGAAAGAACGCGATGTTGCGATTGAGGCGGTAACCAAAGCGGCTGCCCTCTGCCAGCAGGTCCGTGAATCACTGGTTTCGGCAGAGACGATTGCCAAGATGGACAAGTCACCGGTTACCGTGGCGGACTTTGGGGCACAGGCTGTGATCATTGATGCCATTCTGAAGGCATTTCCAGAAGACCCAATCGTGGCGGAGGAGGATACGGCGGCCCTTTGTGGTGACGATGCTTGCGCGCTTCGCGAGAAGGTTCTCGAGTACGTCCGCGGGTCACTGCCGAAGATGTCCGAAACCGAGATGCTGGATGCCATCGACAGTGGCCACCACCGCGGGGGCGGTTCTGGGCGATTTTGGACATTGGATCCTATTGATGGGACAAAGGGCTACATTCGTGGCGATCAGTACGCGATTGCGCTGGCGCTTATAGAGAATGGTAAGGTCGTTTTTGGCATTCTTGGGTGTCCCAACCTTCCCTTCGGTGGTCTAGGAGCGGATGGTCCACGCGGCGTGCTTCTGACAGCACGGCGAGGGGAGGGGGCTGTGCTTATGGACATGAACTCGGGCGTCTCCCGTCAGATCCTTGTTACTGAAGAGAGTGATCCCTCGAAGGCTGTTTTCTGCGAGTCCTTTGAGTCCGCTCATACCGCGCATGGTGTCTCCGCTGAGGTCGTTCACGCGCTTGGCGTCAACGTTGCTCCCGCTCGACTGGATAGCCAGTGCAAGTATGCCGTTGTGGCGCGTGGTGAGGCGGGGGTCTACACGCGACTCCCCACCCGTGAGGACTACGAAGAGAAGATCTGGGATCACGCGGCTGGCGTCATTATTGTGGAAGAAGCGGGTGGAGCCGTGACCGATGCTCGCGGGGAACCGCTCGACTTCTCGCAAGGCCGGACGCTACGCCGGAACAAAGGCGTCGTTGCCACGAACGGGCATCTGCACGGTGACGTCATTGCGGCCGTTCGTTCCGCCATGCCGGCGCTCTGAGAGAAAAGGCCTCCGGTGGGTCGGGGATATCCCAACGCATTCCGGAGGCCTCGGTAGTCATGAGAACTCAGGGGAGTCTACTCTGCCGCTTCGGATTCTCCCCGCCTGCCACGACCACCACGCTCCGGGCGATCGCCGTCTTCGCTGCCACCCCGTTCGCGCCCACCCTCGGGCCGGTCTTCACGTGAGAGGAAACCGTCACCGTTGCGGTCGAGCTGCTGGAATTTCTCCTGCATGTGCTGCATTCTGGCGGCCTTGAACTCCTCGAATGACACCTTCTTGTCATCGTTGGTGTCCGCCTCTCGCATGCGCTGGTGACGCTGCCCCTGGTCGCCTTGCTCTCGCATGCGACGTCCTCGGGGCTGACACCCATCGCTCTCAGCGAGAACCAGTGTACCTGTTGCCGCGACGCCCAGAACTACTACCGTTGCCAACTTTGCCAATCTGTTCATGATTGTCTTCCTTTCTGCATCTCAGCGGAGCAATCTCCCCGCCAATCAGGGAGCGTCCTCGCTGCACACACCAAGAACGAGCTGAAGAGGGAACTTATTGCAGAGAATCTTGGGCAGCATGATTTCCCCATCCTTCCTCATTCTCCTCTGGCACTACCCGATGAAAAGATCTCTCACATCGATCCATTCGGTAGTGGGGTCATTGGTGAGACGCCCGATCATGGTGTCGAGTTCCTGCCAGCGGGCATCATCATTCATGAGTTCGAAGGTGTGCCCCCAGAAGTAGAAATCGCCATCGACTGCCTTCACGGCCTCGAACTTCTCCCAGAAGTCCTGAGTGAGGAAGTGGCAGTGGGTGTGCAGGGCCATGGGATCATCCGTGTTGAGTTTGAGTTCTACATTCCCGACAGTGCGTGAGTAAAGATAGCCGGCCTTGCGTACCAGCTCCTTGACGGGGTTGTCATATTGCCCGCAGGGGTATGCCATCCCACAGTCCGCTTGCCCGAAGTGCTTCTCGATGTACTGCTTGCAGTCAACCAGTTCCGCCAAGGCCCGATCAGGATCGATCTTTGGCAGGAGCGGATGGGTCATGGTGTGCCCGCCGATGCAGAAGCCCGTATAGACCTGTGGCATTTCATCGAGCGATAGCCGGT
>JABGOW010000122.1:1856-8311 GCA_018645275.1 Verrucomicrobiota bacterium | reverse complement strand
CGACCAGTCTACCGGACATCAGCAGCTACGGCCTTTCATGGGATACCTCACAGCTCGGGGTGGATGGTACGCTCAGCACTGTTGTGGCGACCGACACGATGCATTTCGGAAATGGCAGTGAGAACCCCATTACGGTAACCGGGACTCGCAACTGGGATACAACCAGTTCGTTCTGAATGCCCACCAACAGCGGTTCCGGCAGCTACACGACCTGGGTGAACGGCAAGGACGCCCTGTTCTACGGTAGCGGAGCACAGACATATACGGCCACTGAGAGTATCTCCGTGGGCGACATCCATTGGAGTGGTGCCTCTGGCGGGTTACAGGTGGGTAATTCCGCGAGCAAGATCACCATCAATGGGTCAGTCACAACGGACAACCCGCAGTGGTTCAAGTTTGGGGGTGGGATTGCCGGCACGATTGATATCTCGGATGTGCTGTACTTCCAGCTCATTGGCAACGTAGCCTTCGATCCCGGCACGGAGATCACGCTGGATGATCCTACGGATTTGTCGCGGGTGGACTTCTATGACAATATCGCATCGACCGACATGACCGGCCTGACCCTCAATGTGAACGGCCAGGGCGACAGCCTGAATCTACGGGAAGACGCGCTGGATATCGGTGCTGTCAACGGCAACGCCGGGCTCATGGACGATCACAATGCCACGGCGAATGTCACGATCCAGTCTTTGAGTCCCGGGAGTGGCGCATCAAGTACGGGTATAGGTAATTTCACGGCTGATGTGGATGACACCATCAACGTGACGCTGGGATCCGGTACGCACAGCTTCGACGTCGGGGCTGTCGGTGGCGTCGTCTCTAACGACCTCCTGGATGTTGCCGGGAACGTGTCGGGCACAATCACACTGGGCGGTACGCTGAGTGTCTCGCTCATAGGCAGTGAGTTGGCTGCCGGTAAGACGTTTGATCTCTTTGATGCGTCGTCGATTTCTGGTTCATTTGCATCGACCAGTCTGCCGGACATCAGTAGCTACGGTCTTTCGTGGGATACCTCGCAGCTTGCGGTGGATGGAACGCTCAGCACCATTGTGGGGACAGACACAATGCACTTCGGCAATGGCAGTGAGAACCCTATTACGGTAACCGGGACCCGGGACTGGGACACGACCAGTTCTTTCTGGATGCCCACCAACAGCGGTTCCGGCAGCTACACGACCTGGGTGAACGGCAAGGATGCGGTGTTCTACGGCAGCGGAGCACAGACCATCACGGCCACTGAGAGTATCTCCGTGGGTGACATTCACTGGAGCAGTGCTGCCGCCGGTTTCATGCTTTCATCCTCTGGTGGCAAAATCACCGTGAACGGATCGATTACGACAGACAACCCCCAGTGGTTCAAGTTAGGCGGTAGCTTCGCTGGTACCTTTGATGTGTCGGACGTCCTGTACTTCCAGATCATTGGCGCTGCCACCTGCGATCCCGGCACTGAGATCACACTGGATGATCCTGCGAGCCTGAGTCAGATCGTCTTCTGGGAAGGCTTGACGTATACCGACTTCACCGATCTGTCGATCAACATCAACGGACAGGGCGATACGTTTAACCTGCGGCACGATGGTCTTGATATTGGTGAAGTGAATGGCAATGCGCAGTTCATCGACAACCAGAATGCGACTGCTAATGTCACGATTCAGTCGCTTAATCCGGGCGTCGGCGCGACGAGCGCAGGAATTGGACTGTTTACTGCGGACGCCGGAGATACAATCAATGTGACTTTAGGCACGGGTACGCATGCCTTCGATATAGGCGACGCCGGTGGTGCTGAGTCCAACGATCAGCTCAACGTGACGGGGTCGTTGACGATGGATGGTACGCTGAACGTCACATTGCTTGGCAGCGAGATATCCGCAGGCGAGACGTTTGACCTCTTTGATGCCTCGTCGATAGGCGGCACTTTCGCCGCCGTCAACCTGCCGGACATCAGTGCCGATGCTCTGGAGTGGGATGCCTCGCAACTGTACGTCGATGGTTCAATCTCGACGAAGAATATCGACTTCTACCTGGGCGATGGTAGCACGAAACCGATTGTTACCACAGGAACGCGTGCCTGGGACACAACAACAGCCAACTGGCTGCCGGACAACAGCGCGAGCGGGACCTACCAGGCATGGTCTGATGGCGTTAATGCCATATTTGTGGGTGCTTTGCCATCCGTGACAGTGACCGAAAGCATCAACGTCAAAACAATTAGCCGGGAAAGTGAGTCAGGCACTGCTACCTTCGCTACGTCGGGTGGAGCTGTGGTGACCATTCTCGATTCAATTGATGGCGGTGGCCTATGGTTCAAAGTTGATGGATCAATCGACGGTTCCTTCTCCATCACCAACATCGCATACTTCCTGCTCACGGCCGGCGCCACAGTTGAGCCGGGGACGACCATTACTAGTGATAATGGCTGCGACTTTTTCCGGTTTGCTTGGGATACCCCTGCCGACTTCAGCGACCTCACTCTGAACGTTAGTGCTGACAACTTAGATATAGATCGTGGCAATGTCGTGATAGGCACGATGAACGGAAACGCCGGGCTGACCGGAAACAAGGCCAGTTTCCAGGTTAACTCGCTGAATCCCGGCAGTGGCGCATCGAGTGCCGGTATCGGGAGTGTGTCGGCGTCGGCATACGCCAACGATATGGTGCTGGGGTCGGGTACGCACGCATTCGATATTGACTACACTGCGCAAAGCGCAACGAACGACGAGTTGACCCTCAACGGAACAACAGGAGATTTGACATACGGCGGTACACTCAACGTTACGCTACTTGGTGGAACGCTGGCACCTTACGCGACGTTCGACCTCTTTGATGCGGCATCATTCAGCGGCTCGTTCGATACGATGAACCTGCCGACGTTGACCGGAGACATGAGCTGGGATACCAGCAAACTAACCGTAGACGGCAGTATTCGTGTCTTTGCCCCGTCAGGGACGGTATTCCGGTTCCAGTAGAGGAACGTCGTCGACCAATCTCGGGCTGTATTCGCAGCCCGATCGCCAAGTTATGTGAGGAGTTACTGAGGTACGCATGGGGCAGGTCTTTACGGGACGGGATTTTGTGGTGCAGGCGGATTTGGCGGCTGCGGGGGAGGGCGTCTGCCCGCTCTTTGACGGCGCTGACGTGTGCCTTGGGGATCTGAAGGACCTTGTCCGCGTAAACTGCTTGCTGGATGGCGACTGGCCGGAGTCGTTTGTCGACCAGGGCAATGGTTCCTACTTCCGCGTCTCCAACGATGGCGTTGGCTATGGCACATCCGTTGTTGGATGTGCGGGTTTCCGTACAGTGGCCGCAACCCATTCGATTCCCTCCCCGGAGCGCGTGACCGTCAGTGGCGATCCCGATCACTTCACGATTGCTGCCGAGGGGGCATTTCATGAACGGGACATGCGTGTGGCGACGGTTCGGAGTTCTCGGATATGGCACCGTCCGTCGGAAGGGCGTGGTCCCGTGCAGGTGGATCTGTCGACGACGCTGGATATCCTTGAGAAGTTGCCGCTCAGTACGGCTCGCGAGCTAGTCGGGAAGGATCTTTTCCGCTGGTACATGCTTTCGAGCATGTATGTGAATGACATTACCTACGACAGCAACTTGCTGCGGTTTGAGGGTGCCGACGGAAATGTGCAGGAGATCAGTGTTAGCGAAGCCTACAACGTCAACAACGGCAAGCGACGCGACGGGCATCTTTTCGAAACGCCGGTACCGCTGGGATCGTGGATCGAGCTGGACAAGACCGTGGGGTCGACGTGGCTACCGCGCAGCCCAAGCATTCGTTATGACATTGGTGATACGCATGGCATGACCCTGGGTGTGCAGGGATGGTGGTCGGGGTCGGACAATCCGGACGATGACAATCTCAACATCTGGCTGGAGTGGATTGACGTCCCTCGATTTCTGGAGCCTGGCACATCGCAGCAACTCGATGTGCGCGTCACCTCGATGCCCTGTATGGATCGTGATGTACCGCGAAGTCGCCCGCCATGGCCCAAACGCCTCTGGTGGAAGCCGCAGGACTATGCGCACCGGATGACGTATGATTATGCTGAGTCTGGCTGATGGCGCCCCGCCAAGTTCGGTGTGACAGAAGACCTTAGAAGACTGTCATCCTGAGCGCAGCCGAAGGATCTCATGTAACAACCGTGACGAGAAATGAGGAATGTTCTCTCGTACTGCACCTTGCCAGCATGCGTGGCAGCTGCTATTGATGTAATCGGTTGCAGGGTGTTGTTGAGGAAAGGGAAGAAATGAAGGCTATCGTAACGTTCCATCTTTTGTTTGCTGTTTTGCTACTGGCGGGTTGTGCCGACAGGCCGGCAGGATTCCATGTGTCTGGGGTGGCTCCGGAACATCGGCATGCGAATGCATTGGTTGAGAATGCGTTCTGCTATACGGATCCGGCGCACGGGTTGATTGATTCCGCTTCCGGGTATCCTGTCGAGGGGTGGAATCATGACCCGAAACAGGGGCTCTATCTGCGTGGCTTCACGCAGCTCACGGCCATCGGTGAGTGGATCGAACTGCTGGCGTGTATCGCGGCGGGGCAAGCGGACAATCCCTATCGCAGCTCGAAGCAGGCGTTGGAAGAGCTGGACCATGTTGTTGCCACATTGCTTGCAGATCAGGCGGATCCCGGGCTAAGCGCAAAGGGGCTGTTGTCGAACTTTGTTGGTTTTTCCGGGAATCGTCGGCTGGGCCCCTTGGGCGAGCATGTGAAGCGCGTCGAGTTTGAGGAGCAGTTTGGGACCAATCTTGGCGTCCGGATCTGGCACGACCTCGAGGAATGTGGCTGGCTGGAATACGAGAAGGACGGCGCGGAGGCACAGGTCAAGCGCTCGGCCGAGTATGGGCGGGACCATTTCAAGGGGGTTCTCAAGTCGTATGCGGATCAGGGATTGACGGATGCTATCATGCAACTGCTGGACGCCCGCGTGGTGAATATCATTTTCGGGGATAACGTGAATCTGACGGCCTCAATAGCAAAGGCCGCTGGTGCACTGCTTGACCCGTCTCTCAAACGAAATGCAGAGGCCGCTCAACTTGTTGCGTTGATGGAGGCGTTCATTGAGAAGCAACGCGAGGGCTATCACCACCTGTACGATAAGAAGGCGGGGAGTTTTGCTTTTGGCTGGAATGCGACAGAGGATATCCTGACCGGGTGGGAGCTTGACGACGGGTCATGGGTCGTTGGTCGCATGAACTACCTGATTAATGAGTTTCGAGGAGGCTGGACGTTCGTTGTTGAGCGACACGGCTTTCCCGCGACCGCGCTTCGCTCCGGTGGCTTCAAGCTCAGACCCTACACGGCAGAGGACGGCCGTGAACTCTATGTACCCATCGCTTGGGATGGCTCTGCATTTCAGATGCTTGGGCTCTCGCATTTCATGCAGGAACTTGAGCAGCCCGGGTGGCGTGCGCTTCTGAGTAATGCGGTGCAGGTCGAGTTGGATTACGCGACACGCCACGGACTGCCTGGCTTCCTCTCGGAGTCCTACAGCGGTGACGAGGCGCAGTACACGGGCGCCGTCGGGATTCCCGAGCTCGCAGTCACGAAGGAAGAGCGGATCACAGATGCGCCTTCGCTCTACACGCTTGGTGTCGCCTACCAGATTGAACCGGCCGCTGTGGAGGCGTTTCTAGGCAAGAATTGGTCGACGATTGAGAAGCTGCTCACCGACCACGGGCCCTGGGAGGGCTACAAGACGAGCACGGATGCCGTTATCGAGTTCCAGACGACGGCCCATACGCTATCGCTTATTCTGGGGTTCGTCGGCACCGGGCATGAGAACATGAAGCGCTATCTCGATTTCAAGGGGCTTGGGCAGCGTCGGAGACAGGCGGCACCTGGAGAAGGAGACCTGCTCTCTGGTGCATACAGCATCTACTCGGGAGGCGACGGCGATCCACGCGTGAAGCTGGATGCAGGGAAGTTCGAGGTCGACGCGTTGAGTGGATCGGCTTGGGTTGCGTTCCAGGCTACGTCGTCGGACGGTGTTGATCTGGCGGGGGCCACGCTCCTGTTGGAGTATCAGGCGGACCATGCGATTTCCGATAGTAAGCTTGAACTGAAACTTGTGCCCGGCCTCACGGGCGCCGTGAATGAGATTGCGCTGAACCTTGAGGCAACAGGGCCGGGCGGTCGTGCGATTGCAATTCCGTTGCCTGAGACTCCGGGGCTGACCGGGGTTGGCGAGATTGTGCTTATGCTCGGGCGGCCTGCTTCCGATACGACAGCAAGTCTGGTGGTTAGCCGGTTTGAAGCACAGCGGTAGGAATTGGGGATTTGCGTGGGTGATTGGTTTTGTTTGTCCCTTTCAGGGACGGGAGTTGGTCTTGTGGTGTGTTCCGAGGGTTTCACCCTCGGCTGACATGTTGGTCCCCTTTGGGGACGGGACCGCCTCCCCAACGGGGAGCAACATGATAGCCGGCGTGTTCCTTCGGGG
>JABGOW010000122.1:0-1756 GCA_018645275.1 Verrucomicrobiota bacterium | reverse complement strand
GCCGGCGTGTTCCTTCGGGGGCGGGATCCCTCCCCAACGGGGAGTAACATGATAGGCGGGGGTGAAACCCCCGCATGATTGGCAACAGAGAACAACGCTCCCTGAAAGGGAGCAACACGATGGCTGGCATGTTCCTTCGGGCACGGGATCGCCTCCCCAACGGGGAGCAACATGATAGCCGGGGCAGTATGCCCCGGGGAATGACAGAAAAAAGAACGCTCCCTGAAAGGGAGCAACAGGAGAAGGTTGCAAGACATGAGAATGGTGAGAATCACAAGATCGGCTATAGGCATTCTGTTGGGATGTGCGTCGATTGGCATGGCGGCAACGCTCCCCAATGTCGTCGTTCTTTTCGCGGATGATCTCGGCTATGCCGACGTCGCGTATCACGGCAGTCCGGACATGGTGACGCCGCACATTGATTCCATTGCACGCAATGGCGTGCAGTTCTCGGCCGGCTATGTGACCGCGCCGGTGTGCGGGCCATCCCGGGCGGGACTCCGAACGGGGATCTACCAGAACCGGTTTGGTGCCGAGGACAACCCCGGACCGTACAAGGTGCGTGAAGATGTGAAGATCGGAATCCCAAGCGAAATGCGTACGATGTCGGAGCGGATGAAGGAGTTGGGCTATGCGACGGGCATGGTGGGGAAGAGCCACACGGGCAATGGGGCTGATTTCCATCCTAATGGGAGTGGCTACGATGAGTTCTTCGGCTTCATTAACGGGGCATCCAACTATCGAACTGACACGCAGTGGGGCAAGAAGATCAACCAGCCAACCAACCCGATCCTGCGGCAGCGCGAGCGGGTAGAAGAGACGGAATACCTGACCGATGCGTTCGGCCGCGAAGCCGTGTCATTCATTGATCGGCACCATGAAGAGCCGTTCTTCCTGTATGTCCCGTTCAATGCCATTCACGGGCCTATGCAGGGCACGGATCATGATTTGGCAATGTTCCGGAATATCAAGGACGCGAAACGGCGGCTTGCCGTGGCGATGAACTTCAATCTTGATCAGAACGTGGGACGGATTCTGACGGCGCTACGCAAGCATGGACTTGAGGAGAACACGCTCGTGGTCTTCCTGAGCGACAATGGCGGAAAGCCGCATGGTAATGGCTCACTCAATACGCCGCTGCGTGGCAACAAAGGCGAGCTTTGGGATGGCGGAATCCGTGTCCCATTCTGTATGCAGTGGCCCTCGCGAGTAAAGGGGGGGCAGAAGCTCAACTTCCCGGTAATCAGCATGGATATTCTGCCTTCCGTTGTTGCTGCGGCAGGTGGGGAGGTTGAAGCCGGTGTCGATGGTCTGAACCTGGTGCCGCTACTCACTGGCGCGGCTGCATTTCCACCGGATCGCTATCTCTACTGGCGCTTCAATCGCAGGTGGGCCATCCGGGATGCGGAGTGGAAGCTGATTGGGGACAAAGGTTGGAAACAACCTCAGCTATTTCATATCTCTGAGGACATTGGCGAGTCGCGTGATCTCTACGCAGAGAGGCCGCAGGTTGCTGAACGCCTTCAGGCATCCTATGATTCATGGAGTGCGGGGCTCATGCCGAAGTTGTGGGGATGGGACAAGACGATGCCAGTTCACGACCCGGAGATGGGTGGGGAGTAAGAGGGGCCAGACCGTGATTGGTCTTGTTTGTCCCTTTCAGGGACGGGAATTTGGTTTTGTGATGAGTTCCGAGGGTTTCACCCTCGGCTGACATGTTGGTCCCCTTCGGGGACGGGATCGTCTCCCCAACGGG
>JABGOW010000312.1 GCA_018645275.1 Verrucomicrobiota bacterium | reverse complement strand
GAACAATCAGCACCGAGCGGCGGTGGAACGGGGCTGGATTTCACTTTCCCCCTCGGTGGTTACCACCATTTCGCTGGCGATTCAGGCGTTTACAGAACCCACTGAGTCTGTCGCGGTGTTGTCCCCGGTTTACGGCCCATTCTTCTCATGCACGCAGCTTAACGGTCGAACCGTTGCCGACTGTCCGTTGGTGGTCGAGAACGGCCGATTCGAGATCGACTTTCGGGCTCTGGAGATGATCCTGAGTCGGCCGGATGTCACGCTGCTGCTTCTTTGCAATCCGCAGAATCCAGGCGGTCGGGTCTGGCGAGAGGAAGAACTGCATGATCTTGCCGTTCGGTGTAGAGACAATGGGGTTATCCTCTTTAGCGATGAAATCCATTCCGATATTGTCTATCCGCCGACCGTCAATACGTCGTTGCTGACGATAGCTGCCGCGAAAGAGATTGGGGTGGTGGCGCACTCCATCGGTAAGACATTCAACACCAGCGGTCTGCAGTCTTCCTTTGTCATCATACCGGACACGGGGCTTCGTTCGCGTTTCTGCGCGGCGCAGGAGCGGGCGCATGCCGGCGATATGAACCTGTTGGGTAAGGTTGCGCTAGCCAGTGCGCTATCTCCAGAAGGCGCGATATACAAACAGCAGCTCCTGGCCTATCTCCGGGAAAACACCCTGCAGGTTTGCCGTAAGTTGCAGGCCTTGGATAACGCCGAGGCCATGGTGCCCGAAGCCACCTTTCTCGTGTGGTGTGATTTTCGCCAGTATGGATCCTGGAAAGAGGTGTTTAGGCGTCTAATCAAAGGAGCCAACGTGGCCCTGTCTGGTGCAACCTTCTTCGGTCCGGCTGGTAAGGGGTGGTTCCGCATCAACTGCGCCCATCCCCGCGCACAGCTACTCTCGGCTGTGGATCGGATCGTTGAGGAGTTCTCCATACCGTAGCCCAGCGATAGAGGGAGCTCAGCCTTGGATTCTCTACCACCAGCCCCTCTGTCTTTCGGCGCTCACCCGTCATGTGGTACTTGGCACGCCCCTCTTCGCCGATACAGCGCCCTATCTGTTCAACATTCATGAAAACCGAAACTTGAACAATGCAGACACCCCCGCTATTAGCGTTTTGTGGCGCAATCACGCCGCCCTGATGAAAAGGTCAACGGTTGTGTGGGACAGTTGCAGGGAGCGCCCGACTTCTGAAGCGTTCCATGTTTGGCCATGATAATGGGCCAGCATCGTGAGAAAGCGACGCACCGCTGTTGATGGAAGGTCTACACCCAAGAGACGCAGATCACGTTCAACGAAGGCCTGAATGAAGGACTGACGCCACTTCATGCTGTCGCTGTCGTTCGCGGCCAAGTATGACAGAGGAAATCCGCCACGCTGCCAGAGTTTCCGTCCGCGGGTTGGGGCGGTTTCATCCAGCGTAAAGCCCCGCATTTCAATGAACTCAATGCGCCCGGCAAGACTTTCAGAGGCACCGCGAATCAACTCCGGCGAAGCACTTCCCAGCAGCAGGAATATTGAATGCGTTGCACTCATATTTCAAGGACGAAATGCGCTGAGGAAGAGTGTATGCAGGTTGCCCGGGCGCCCACATGCCCTGGCAACAGGAGATCGATCACGTAGGATCTCTCCGGTATCTCTAGACGCGCCGCCGCAACATGAGTGAATTCTCAGTCACTCTCGTTGAGCGGTCAATTGGGGGTACTGCTCCCACTGGGTAGTGGGAGTAGCAGTCACTGGCCAATCGGCGACTGTTCCCATTCCGGAAGCGGGAGGGCTTCTGAGGATGTGTTCTCAGAGGGCACGCTTCGGCCGTCGCGCATGTAGGTGTCGAGCAGGGCTTTCAGTTCTGCGACGATCTGCGGGTGGGCATCGGCCAGGTTGATCTGTTCTGCGATGTCGGTTTTCAGGTTATAGAGCTGGATCTCCGGCAGGGCGTCTGTTTTTGCTTCTGGGTTGGTGGGGCTGGTCCAACCGCCTGAGCCGGGGCAGAGTTCCAGCTTCCAGTCGCCTTTGCGGATGGAGAAGTTTCCTTCGATCGAGTGATGGACCATGGCCTCACGCTCAGGCCGGGCGTCGCCGGTCCCCTGCATGAGCGGCAGGATGTCGTAGCTGTCTTCACCGGCATCGTCTGCCAGCGGCTCGCCAATGATGGCGGCACACGTAGCCAGCAGGTCGTTCAGGTTGACCATTTCATCGCATACGGATCCGGGCTTGATTTGTCCCGGCCAGCGCATGATCAGAGGAATCCGATGACCACCTTCCCAGATATCGGCTTTGTATCCGCGATAGATGTAGCTTGGGAAATGGCCCAGCGCCTCGAAGTTCTCTACGCCGATGTAGGGGGCGCAGCCGTTGTCGGAGGTGAACACGACAAGAGTGTTCTCCTCCAGCCCCTTCTTCTTCAGGGCGTTCATAATCTCGCCTACGGTCCAGTCAACCTGCATGCAGAAGTCGCCATAGGGACCAATAGGACTCTTTCCCTGAAATGGAGGCGTCGGCACCAACGGGGAGTGCGGTGCCGTCAATGGCATATAGAGGAAGAACGGGGTGTTGTCATTTTGGTTTTCAATGAATTCAATACTCTTCTCAAGAATGTTCGGCATGGCCTCATAGGGATTGAAATCCTCCTCGGCCGGTCCCGGTTCTTCAAATCCCTTGGTCGTGGTGCAGGTGCCGATAAAGCGATCGTCCTCAATCCAGATATAGGGTGTGTTGCCCAGCGAATTGGGAATGCCATAGAAGCGATCAAACCCGCAGGCGTTGGGCCCGTTGGTGATCTGCCCCGTCCAGTCCGTGTTTCCCCGCACTTTGCTCGCGGGTTCGCCGTCCGTGGTCGGATAGTCCATGCCCAAATGCCATTTGCCGATACAGGCGGTATGATAGCCGTGGCGCTTGAGATAGGAGGGCACCGTTTCGCGTCCTTCTTCAATAAGATGTGGCTCGAAGCCATTCAGGACCCCGTGTTTAAGCCGGGTACGGAAGGCATAGCGGCCTGTCAGGATTCCATAACGGGAAGGCGTGCAAACGGCCGAACAACTATGCCCGTCGGTAAAGACCATTCCCTCGGTTGACAACGCATCCAGACAGGGCGTTGGAATCCGTGAATTCTCATTCAGGCAGGTCAGGTCGCCGTAACCCATGTCATCGGCGAGAATATAGACGATATTGGGCTTTCTTCCTTCAGTCATTTGTGTTCATTCCTACAGGCATGGGTTTGTCTTTCACGAAGAACTGTACCTCGAGCCAGGGGTCACCGTTCTTGTTGTGGTTAGCCACAGAGAGTTCGGCTTCCCCGGATCCCGCTTCAGCATTCTTAAGTGTTACAGGCAGATCTTCAATTCTATTCCAGTTAAGGTCATAGACGCCAACCTTGTCGCCTCCTTGATACCAGAGGTAGCGCCCGGAAGGGACGGTTCCCTTGATCGCAATGGCGCCCTTCTCAACATGGATTGTTGGATCGATTAATGCAGCTTCCTTCTCCGGCAGGAACCTGAGGTCTTCCAGCAATACCGATGCCTTGCTGTTCGGCTTAATCCGGTCTATACCCAGCGAAATGGTGTTGATGCTGTTGCCGCGCCAGCGTTTGTACGCGTTCAGGAACGGCCAGCGGGCATCGGCCCAAGATGCCTGGGGGGAAGGGATCTCAACATAGCGCTTACCTTTGAAATCGAGGTGGACAATATAGTCACGAGTGCCCTGTCCGCTGATGCGCACGACCAGGATAGCGCCACTGCCGTCACCGGTGACAACCATTCCCAGACCACCGGCTTTGGTTATATCGGTCTTGACCTGGTAGTGCGGCAGGCTATCGCCTCGTCCACCAACAAGCTCCAGTGGTTTGTCGGTATCATTCACGCAACTGATCCGGATTCCATCCTCTTCCGTGGTGAATCGTGTGTTGCCCATATTGTTGATCTTGGCGGGGGCAGGCATGAGCTGCAGGCTGATCTTCTTTCCGGCCAGGTTTTCCGCGGCCTCATGCTCAAGCGTGACCCCGGATGCACCTTGAAATTTATCAAGCATATCGTTGAATGACTTTTCATCTTCGGTCTCGTTCTCACTCTCTGAGCGGAGCGATGTAATATCCCGACGGAAGTCTGGCATGACCCGAACAATAAACTCTGGAACTTGAGCATCATAAGCATTCTTCACCTTAAGAACATCGCCAGGGCGGATGTACTGGTAAGGGTAAGTCGTGCCATGCTCCTGGTGGTAACTCCAGTCCCGGTCAATCCCTTCTCGTTTCATCATTCTGAAAGGTGTCACGCTGAGGCTTTCTCCTTCTCCCTCCATGCGAAAGATCTCTTCGATAAAACTGTAGCGACCATTGGGCTTGAAGGATGCAAAGATCCGCTTCTTGATCGCTTTGGGAAGTTTCGAGCCGTACGTACCCCATTGTCTGAAAACCTTTGCGTAGTGGTCAACCAGACCGTGTTTGTTAATATCTTCCATCCTTACATCATGAAAGCCGGCCTGTGCAGATAAGTCTATGGTGCGACCAGCAGCAGCATTGCCGGGGACTGCCCATGCGTAAGCATAAGGACTACTTGCACTCCAGTGACTCTGATGCAATCCTATCTTCATATCACCGCAATAAGGGATGGTTTTAGGCACCTCGACGTCGCATTTCTTTTTGCTATTGCGAACGGAATGAAACATCGGCTCATAGTATCCCCAGGTCAGCGCAGGACCGGAAGTGCTCCCATGCAAAGGATGGTCAATATGGCGATACACCTCTCCAGTGAATTTCGTGTCGCCATAATAATACATCATTTCCTGAACTTCCATGGCATCGAAATTGATGATTCCTGCATGCACTTTATTGTGAAATTCACCAAAGCGCTGAGCCATCTCCTCCATCATCGTGCTGTCCGGATCCGGAGCCATGGCCTGGCCGTAAATCCGGTACAGCCCTTTGCTTATTTCGCCACTTTTATGAGATTCCGGTTCAGTCCTGGCAAAACCTCGTTTGCAGTTCTCTAGGGTCCAGGTGCCATCACCGTTATTTACGTATTTATCAAAAGTAACAAGTTCATTGCCAATTTGCATACAGCGCATGTTAAACATATCAGCCCAACGTCGATTGGCGTTGTAATGGGTGAAGTGCTCCCTTCCTTCAGCAACGGTGATCTGAGTTGCCTTAGGGTCAATATCTTCAGCCAAGGTTCCCTGCCACCAGGAAGCGAGGCGCGGATCAATGTTGCCTTTGGCAAGATATTCCGGATGCTTTGGAGTTAGCGCATAGCTGACAGTCCTGAAGGTTAATTTCATACCTTTACCATGTAGGTAATTGGCAAAATCAACCATATCTTCAGTCCCGTCTGGAAAGATCTTTCTATTTACATCAAGATTATCCTTATCTGTTGCCCAGTATCTATCGCCCCAGGTGTTGAGGTGCATGTATATTCTCTTCATACCGAATTTTTCTGCTATATCGACCAAGGGCCTTAAGTCCTCCGGTTTACGAGGACCGATGATCATCGTGTTTTTATTACTGTTTTCAATTTCACGCGCATATTCTGCATTCCATGCTTTAGCTCGCTCAACGGTCCACTCACCATCGACCTTGGGATGCGGAATATCTTCAGTGGTCCATATCTTATAAAGCATCTCATCAAATTCTTCGCCACTGCTTTTGTGACCCCAGATTGCGATACTGCCTAGTGGATGCTTCTCTGACCTCTGCAGGACTCCAAAAAAGCATGGCTCATTACCTCGTCTGTACGTCTTCTTGGTCACGCTATCAAGGGGCAGCCAGTCGGTACCATCAAGCTTAGCCATTGTAAACTGGACTGCATGCTCTTCTTCTGGATTCTTCATAGATACCAGTTTAAGCACAACGTAAGAGTCCTTATCGATTGTCGTAAACGTAAACTGTGGCAAATCCTCTTTTTCCGGCTTCAGCGTGATCATCCCGTCTTCATTTGCAACCGGTCGCAAGGCTACAGTTCTGCGCTTGCCATCGTCCAGGCCGTAGACATTTTCTAGAAGCGTCACGCCAAAAAGAGGGCCCTGTTTGTGGAAGTTCCCCCTTACCCGCTCGCCGTTGACCAGTACCTGGTTCACGAGGCCCTCCTCGGTCATAAACACCCTCAACTGCTCATTGCCGAAGCTACAAGCCTGGAACGCCCCTGACATGGGCTCGTCACCAGCAACGTCGGGGACTGCCCAAACTGAAGATGTTCCTGTCATAACCGTCATCCCTGTTATCAATAGCGCCTTAAACATAAAATCCCTCATGTGCGTTCGAGTCATCAATGGTCTCCGTCTCTGTTCTCGTATTCCACCGCTATCTCATGATCAGCGGTTATGCATTGGCATTCGAGCCACGGCCTTCCGGCGCTTTGCGATTCAATAGAAAAGGATGCCGCTCCGGTGGGCAACAGGAAATCCTCGGCATCGACCGGTAGCTCGTCGACCTTGTTCCAGTTCAGATCGTAGACGCCGGCGGTCTGTCCGCCACGGTACCAGAGGATGTGTGCGCCCGGAACAACGCCGTTGACACGCAAGCGCCCTTTTCCTGCATTTATCACGGGGTTCAGCAATGCGGCGGGGACCTCGGGAAGAAAGCGCAGGCCCCTAATGCCGACCGAGGCCGTGGTCTTGGGCGGCACCATGGCAAACCCGAGCCGCACTTCCGTGACGGGGCCGCCGCGAAGCCGTTTGTATGCCGGCATCCAGCGCCAGCGTCCCTCGGAGTAGGAACACTCGGGGGAGGGGATCTCGATGTCACGCGGGCCGGTGAAATCGATGGGAACCACGTAATCGCGCACGCCACAGGCTTGGACGCGAACGACCAGGATGGCGCCACTGCCGTCACCATTGACACGCAGGGCCAGTCCGCCGGCACCGTCGAAGGAACTGAGCACCTTGTAGCGCGGCAGGGAATCACAACCCCATTCAACCTGCAGCAGATCGTTGGCGCCGGGATTGGCGAGGGTCATGGTCAGCTCGTCACCCGACTGGGTGAAGGTGGTTTCGCCGCAGTGCGTGATGGCGTCGACCTGTGGCTGGAGAGCGTAGCTCACGGTGCCCGTGAGTGAGCGATGTCCCTCATCCTCGATAGCGACCATGGAGGCCCCCTGAAAGCGGTCGAGCATATCGTTGAAGGCGGCCTCATCTGCGCTCTCTTCCTGGATCCGGATCTGCCCCTCGCGCTTGTGGTAGTCAAAGGTGAAGAGGTTCTTGATGATCAGCTCGGGGGCCTGTTCGTGATAGGGATTGTGGAGCGTGATGCTCTCCGCCGGTCTGATGTATTGTTTGGGTGAGAGCAGTCCGAACTCCTGGCCATTGCAGAAGGGGCGGTCCAGGCCGGGGCGCTTGAGCACCTGGAAGGGCTCGACCGCCACGTGCGTGTCGTGATGTGCCAGGCGGAACTGCTCATCCGCGCAGGGCCACTGTTCGGGTCCGATCGGGGTATTGCGCCGATATTGTGAGTTCCTGATTCGTGTCTTGATCGCCTCCGGCAGCGTGCGACCAATCTGTTGCCAGGCGTTGAGTTCGCGGGTATAGAGCGGCATCAGTCCGTGCAGCCTGAAGTCGTTGAGCTCGAGATTGTGGAAACCGCGGTTGGCCTGCAGGCTGATGGGGCCGCCATGGACGATTTCGGGGACGAAAGCGTAGGTGTAATCATAGGGGCCGGACGCGGCCCAGCGCTCCTGGTGCAGCCCGATCTTGAAGAGTCCGAGTTGATGTTTGAAGAAGAGCGGCTTATCCCGGCCGGTGTAGCGCAGAACCGACGGCAGGCGGTATTGGAAGTAGGCCCAGCGGGGGATCCCGCCGGAGCTGTTTGCCCGTACCGGGTGATCGATCAGCCGGTAGGTCTCCTCCAGCAGGCGATTCGCGCCGCAGGGATCCACCCGATGAATCTCGAGTCCATCATAGTTGGCCACGGCGAGCCGGTTCTCATTGATGAAGGTGACGTAGTCGGAGACGATCTCCGAGAAGAGGGCGTGATGGGGGGCAGGGACAAAGACAAAGCCGTAGGAGGATTTTAGCCAACGGAAGGTGGCCGCCTTGTTATGGGTCGTTGCTTGCGTGTCAAAGGCTCCGCGCTGACAGTTGCGCAGCCGCCATTGGTGTGTGGATAGCTTTTGGATTTCGCCGACCTTGATCAGTTCGTCATCGATGGCAATCGTCTGTAGCTCCATCGTGGAGCTCGCGTCCCAGTAGCCGCTCCACGTGTCCTGACCGGGATCAATATCGAGGGTGAGCTCGGTCGCCTCGGCGGTGACCTCGGAGTAGAGGTTGCCGCGAAGCCAGGTGCTGATGCCATCGTGCGGGCGCGGCTTCATATAGCGAGGATGCCGG
>JABGOW010000278.1 GCA_018645275.1 Verrucomicrobiota bacterium | reverse complement strand
ATGCGACAGCCACCTCAGACAACCAGATCGATGCCTTTACCCTGTACTTCAAACAGGCAACAGGCGTAGACCTGATTCCCGTCACCCCCTTTACGATTGCCGCCAAAGAGCGCAAACACGACCTGCGCGATCTACCCCCCACAAGCTTCTCCCCCGACCACGAAGATGACACCGCGGAAACGCAAGTCGGTCGCGACTTCCTGACATGGCTCTGGTACTTCTCCGAAGCCTGCGGCGGACTAGCCGCGCTCGACTGCGGCGAGTTTGCCGTCATGATCGAAGGGCCGCTCTCATTCATCTTTGAAGGCAACGGTGCCCACGAAACGGTCCTCCGCAAGGGAATGCCCGTCGTCAGCGCCGAAGCAAAAACCGCCCTCACCAGCGGCAAAAAGCTCAAACGCGCCAAAGTCACCTTTGCCCGTGGCGAAGACATCTGGGCGCTGACTCTAGACGCCGACGAGTTTGTCTGCCGCAGCGTGCAGCTCCCCAAGGGCGAGAACCTCGACGCCGCCAGCAAATTCCAGGACCGCGTTCTGGCAATGGATACGCTACGCCAGATCCTCTTCGGTTTCTACAACCGCTTCCTAGATGAGCGCCTCGACCCAAAAGAGTGGCAAGCCATCCGCGAAGACATCCACAAATGGGTCTCCTCGCGCAAAGCGCGCGTGTAGAACGATGCGGCCCGGGGGCGGGCCACCTCCATTCCAGCAGTCAGACCTCTTCTCAGGGCAATGGAGCCGGGACGCCCCCGTCCCGGAAATGCGGCCCGAGGCTGAGCACCTGTGCAGGATTGGCTACGGTCCACGCTTTGCGAGAAGGACTAGCAGGCCGCCCGCCTTCTGGCGCATGGCCGTCTCTTGTTTGTAGCTCTGGGTAGAGGCGTACGCATCTGCCGCTCGTTCATAGAGACTGATGGCGAGCTGATAGGTCTCGGTGGCCTTGCTGCGTACATCACTCACGACATTGCCTGAATCGTGCTCAGAACGACTGCTCCGCAATGCGGAGCGCCAGATGTCGACCGCCTTATCGAAGTCGGCGGCTGCACCGGCTGCAAGTACAGCGGCTTTCTTATCGTAGTCGCCGGACAGCAGAAGGCGCTCCCGGAGCTCTTCTTCTGTGGTGTACGCCGCGACCTGTAGCGTCCGACTTCTGTTGAGCAGTTCTTCCGCGAGTTGCCTCTGCACAATTGCAGCGCGCTCGTAGTTCAGAGCAGCACGCGCCAGCTGCTCCTCCCTGAAACTCGCAACATCGACATCACCGTCGGCAAGTGAGACCCCGCCGGCAAGTAGGACGCCAACAACAATGACTCTGAGGACTCTGCACATTTCTGAAACCAATAAAAAGGGAGGGGATAGCACTCATTCCGCTCTATGCCAAAATGATAGAGCAACGGAAGTCACACCAACAAGGGGAGGATTGGTACTTTTTTTGAGCATGCAGGCTGCTCGCGACTCAATCCCAGGCGGGGTGTCCCCGCCCCTGAAGAGCGGCCCGGGGGCGGGCCTCCTCCATTTCATGCAACCGAACCCATGCTCCAACAATGGAGCCAGGACGCCCTCGTCCTGGAAAATGCGGCCCGTATGTAGGCATGGAATCACCATCCTCTCTAACTGAGTGGATTATCGGTGAAACAGACGAGGTCCGTCTACCCCCCAACCGGGGGGGTAATGGCGGGGGCCGTGCGCCTCTCAGCCAACCCCATCCATGCCGTTCCCCGCAAGGTAGCGGGCAAGCAGTTCTGCGTGGCTCCCAACCTCCATCACGGCGTAGATCTCTTTCATGTAGCCGTGCACGGTGTTCGTGCTGAGGTTGAGTTTGGAAGCAATTTCCTTGCGACCATTGCCTTGCAGCAGGTAGAGCAAGACATCTCGCAGACGCGGGCTAAGCTTTGGTGCAACCTGAAGCAGCGGCCCCTCTTCCATCGAGGCACGGTGCAGCCAAGTGGCTTCGGTAGACAGGACATGCATGACATGGCGATCACGTAAAGTGAAGGGAGGCGCGCCCCAAGCTCTGTGTATGCCAATCTTGTATACATCAAGAATTTCCCGATCCTTGCATCTGGGAATTCCTGATGATCGACTGGTTCAAATTCGGTGCGACCCGAGGAGCTTGAACCCCGAAACAGCGGCCCGAGGGAGCTCGATCCCCGAACTTGCTTCGGGGCGGGCCACCTCCATTCGAGAAAATAGAGCTTGTTCTGAAATGATGCAGCGTTGTGAGACCTGAACTCAGCATCCAAGTCCTGACTATTCTGAATATCTATAATGCAGGCTTTACCCGAAAATAAACTCTTCAACATGCGCATTGAAAAAGGCTTCCAGCGGAATACCGCCACCGCCAATTATCATGGTTCTGGCCGAAGGATATGCCTTTCGAAACAGTGCCATTCCCATTGACTTGGCGGGGCGCCCGCTTTTGATTTCAAGAGCCACAATCTCTTCCCCACGCTGTAGCACGAAATCGACCTCATAGTTTCCCTTGTGCCAGTACGTTAGCGTGATAGCGGGGTTTGAGCAGGTATCATTCAAGATGTGAGCACCAACGGCATTCTCAACTACTCTCCCCCACCATGTGGAGTCTTCCCGCGCATCTTGGGATGTTCTTGGGGAAAGGGCATTAATGAGGGCGTTGTTCCATAGCAGCAGCTTTGGACTACTGCCCCGCTTGCGAACCTGCCCTTTCGAGAATTGCTCCAGCCCTACAGCAATAAATGCCGAATCAAGAAGCTTCAGATAATGTGCCAGCGTTGTCGTGTTTCCTGCATCGGAAAGTTGTCCGAGCATTTTGTTATAAGAGAACATCTGCGAAGGGAACGTACAGGCGAGTCCAAACAGATTGCGTAGCAGCGCCGGTTTATGAACTCGCTCAATTTGCAGGACATCTTTTGCAAGCACAGTCTCAATTAGCGAATCGACAACATACTGTTTCCAGGATGACTCATCCTCTGAGAAAACCGCAGCCCCTGGATAACCCCCGAAATAGAGCCACTGATCCATACTCCACCCGAAGGCATCACGGCACTCTGTTAGATTCCAGTGCGTAAAACGGTTCAGAAAAAAGCGCCCGGCCAGACTCTCGCTCATGCCCTGATTCAGCAGCAGCGCGGAAGACCCAAGCACCAGTACCCGTATATCGCCAACACGTGTATCCCATAGCCGTTTTAGCTCTTCGCTCCAGCCGCGAACCTTCTGCAGTTCATCCAGCACCAATAATACCGGTTCCGACGCTTTCGCCTTGGAACAGGCGAACTGCCATTGGGTTTCGATCCATTCCGGTCCATGCGGCAAAGCGGCATCAGCCGTTGCGTAGATGGATGAGATCGGCAAACGCTCCATAATTTGCCGAGCCCCCGTCGTTTTTCCTGTTTGCCGGGGGCCAATAATCACCTGTATTAAAGGCAATCCCCTCTCTAGCGCCCGAAGGGTGGCAGAAGTCTGGGTTCTTTCTATCGTTTTCATACAGTGGATATCGTGCCGAAAATTCGGAAACAAGTCAATTACTCAATAACTGAGTAATATTACTCATTAACAAACTCTTTCCCCGGGAGAGAGGGCCGAGCGGGCGTGATCCTCGGGTGACAGCAACCCGAGGGAGCTCGATCCCCGAACAGCGGCCCGGGGGCGGGCCACCTCCATACCAGCAAACGGACCTCATTCTGCAACAATGGAGCCGGGACGCCCCCGTCCCGGAACAGCGGCCCGGGGGCGGGCCACCTCCATTTCTGCAATCGAACCATCCTCTCCAACAATGGAGCCAGGACGCCCTCGTCCCGGAGATCTAATCCAGACAAAGCGGCCCGGGGCGGGCCACCTCCATTTCTGCAAACAGACCTCTTCTTGGGACAATGGAGCCGGGACGCCCTCGTCCTGGAACGGCAGGCCTAGTCGTGCTGCGGCGGGAAATCGAAGTGCGTTTCGAAGAGTGCGACAAGATCCCGACAGAAGTCCTCCTCATCGGGACCGCTCACACGAATCGAGATATCGCTTCCCGGGAAGAGTTCAAGCGACATCAACTCAAGGATTGAGCGGAGCGCGGTTGCGCCCTTAATCCCGGTAACGACAATGTCACCCTCATAGTCTGCGACATACTTCACAATCACGGCCGACGGTCGACAGTGAATGCCTTGCATATTCTGGATTTTGGCCTGCATTTCAACCACGGGAAAGATCCTTTATCAGAATGCGCCAAAGAAGATGCTTGAGAACGTGGTTATGGGAGCCGTTTCGCGGAAGTCGTCAACGGCGGCTCGGACCTCGCCAATGGTCGCTTCGACATCGGAATACAGAGATTCGTCTTTGATGAATTTGCCGACGGAACCTTCTCCGTTCTCGATACCCTCGGTGATACTTTTCAATGCCGCCACTGCAGCACTGAAATCGTCGTACAACGTCGAGTCCTCGGACAGGAGTTTGCCAATAGAACCTTTCCCCTGTTCCACCCGCGTCACCATTGTCCGTACCGAGGCAACACTTGCTTCAAGATCACTGTAGAGCGTGTCGTCATCAGAGAGGATTTTACCCAACGTGCCTTTGCCCGCGTTGACCCGCGTCACCACTTCGTCGATGTTGTCGACAACGTTTCGAATCTTCTCGAAGATCTTACCCTCGGTGATCTGCGTTCGCGCAGCATTCACGATGTCCGCAGCATCTTCCATAAGATCGTACGGATCTTTGCCGCGATAGAAGTCAAGATCGAGCACGGGGGCATCCGCAGGGCCCTCACTGAGCTGAAGCTGTCGTCCCCCCAGAATAGACGTTGAGACGATCTTTGCTTCATAGCCTTCGTGCATGACCAATGGCTCATCCAACATCAGGGACACGTGGACGCCTGGGCACTCGCCATTGACCGCGAGGTCCAACGTCTTGACCTTCCCGATCGGCATCCCCCTCACCACAACGCTATCTCCATCACGCAGCCCCATAACATTCCCAAAAACAACGTTCATCTCAGTCTTCTTCGTGAACCAGGTCTCTTTGGACAGGATAATGGTGAAATACCCCAGCCCGAGAAAAATCATGACAATGAAAGCTCCCACTATGACTTCCATCGTCAGCTCTCGCTCTCGCCAATCCTTTTTCATCGTGCATCCCTTTCCCACTGTCCGGCTTCAGTAATGAACTGCGACTTCAGGAAGCTCTGGACCTCTTCATTTTTGGACTTAACAAATTCCACGGGTGTCGACGTTTCGGCAACCCTGCCACCGTGGAGCATCGCAATGCGAGATCCGATGGATAGCGCACTATGCAAATCATGCGTGACGACGACACTCGTCACGCCAAGCTCTTCCTTCAGGCGCGCAATCAAAGCGTCGATCGTGCGGGAGGTCACCGGGTCCAGCCCTGAGGTCGGTTCATCGTAGAGGATGATCTCCGGCTCGGTGACAATAGCCCTGGCGAGGCCAGCTCGCTTGCACATCCCGCCCGAAATGTCGGATGGGCGCTTGTCGTAGTCACCAGCCATCTCCACCATTTCCAATGTTGCGTGAACACGCTTCTGAATCTCGGCTTCTGTGAGGGTCGTTTTCTCCCGCAGGGGCAAGGCAATATTCTCGCCCACCGTAAGCCAGGCGAGCAACGCGCCGCCCTGAAACAGATAACCAAAACGCTCCCGCAAGACGGCCAGCCTGCTTCCCGTCGCTTCGTTCATGCAGTCTTTTCCAACGTAGACATCACCCTGATCTGGCGTAAGCAACCGCACCATGTGCTTGAGCGTTACGCTCTTTCCCGTTCCTGATGGGCCCACAATGACAAAGGTCTCACCACGTCTGATATCAAAATCCATACCGTCAAGAACGGCCTTTCCAGCAAAGACCTTCTTCACCTTCTCAAACCGAACCATGCTGTCAGTGTTGTCTTTCATTGTCATCAAACGTAGAAAATCCGTGTCACAAAATACCCAACGACTAGAATCAGTAGAAACGAGACAATAACCGCTTTGCGCGTTGCAAAGCCCACACCCACGGCGCCCTGTGTCGTTGCGAATCCCTGGTGGCAGGCCACAACGGTAATAATGCCACCAAACAGGAATGCCTTGAACATGCCCACAACCAAATCCTTCACCTCGGCAAAGCGGGTTGCATTGTCAATATAGGCATCCCATGAGACCCCCAGCTGGGTCTGGCCAACGAGGCCACCCCCAATCACCCCCATGATACACATGTAGAAGGCGAGCATTGGCGTCATGATCAGCATCGCAACCAAACGCGGCATCACCAAATAGCGGACAGGGTCAATCGACATGATCTCGAGCGCAGCGATTTCCTCTGAAACCACCATCGTGCCGATCTGCGCGGCAATCGCGGAACCCACGCAGGCGGCAAGAATGAGCCCCGTCATAAAGGGGCCCATTTCTCGTAGCATAGAGACCATCACGGCCGTACCAATGTTCACTTCCTGGTTAAACTGCCTCAATGCAAGACCAGTCTGGAGGGCCAGAATCATCCCCGTGAAGATTGCAACCACGGTGATCACACCGAGGCTCTTGATCCCGAAAACGAACATCTGAACCACGATCTCCGTACGTGAGCGCTTCTTGAACATGTGGCGCATTGCAAGAATCGCCATGACCAGAAGCACAACGGCGCGCCCGGTTTCGCGAAACGAGAACACAACAGAACGTCCGAGACGTCCGAACATATTCCGCGATGGGGGAAAGAATTCTGGCTCACGCGATATCATGGTTGCTCCATTACCGGGGGCACGTCATCAGAGACCCCGCCTTGGGGATCACCGCTTGGTTCACCTTGCTGCAACTTACCGAATTTCAGGAAATATAAAAGACGAAACTGTTTGTGCAATCCTTCGCGCTTATACCCGACAAGGCCATACAGGATAGACCAAGAGCGCTGAGTATCTCCTGCCGCAGTGGATGACGCTGTCTGAAGCACAGGAAAGATCGACATGCGACGGTCTGAAGCTGCGCGGCGGCGACGATACATCCCCCACAGGAGCTCCGTTTCGGTGGCCGAACCAACGCGCTCGCGAGTGAAGAGGCTCCAAATCGGCGCCCAGCTCCGTTCGATGCCCGGCACTTGCTTCAGGGGAGAGATCGCCAACATCCTGAAGCGCGAAGCATCCTTCTCCCGGCGATATGACATAAGCGGCCACAGCTTGAAGTACCTGGAGGAGACCGCGTCTGAGGCCTCCAAATCCACATCCTTGTCGGTCTTCGATTCATAGTGTACGAGCGGGGCAAGACGAAAACGGCGCGCTACATGATCACTCCGGTCAATGCGTTTTCCTGAAAACAGCGGCCACAGGAAGAACCACTGCCGCTCATTGCCCATGGCTTCCTTTCCGGCAAGCGGCCACACGTAGAACCGGTCAATATCACCCCGGCGGTACTGAATAATCGGCCAGGGGCAGTTCAGAGCGCGATGCTCGGGGGCCCATTCATACTTGAAGAAGGGGGGGATGAGCATCCTGGAGTGGCGGTCGCCAACATCGACTTTTCCACAGATGGGGAATAGCACGAACCCGTCACCCTCCTCACCGGGGTAGTGATATTTTACAGATGACCAGAAGGGCCACATGATGAACTGCTTTGTCCAACGGTCCTTGTTGTTGGAATACCCATAGAACGGGAGAAACCGAAAACGAGAGACATCGCCGCCCTTCGTGCGTGAAATGAGCGGCCAAAGCACACTGTGCGTCTTGTTGTCCTGATGCTCGCTATAGGCATAGAGCGGAAACAGCCCGAACGTAATTCGGTCCTGCATCAAGAATTCGTTCAGTTTGCCTCCCAGCGGAAAGAACGCAAAGTACTTCTTTCCATGGGCATCCTCCCCTCCATACAACAACGGAAACACGGCCCAGCGATGGCGCGCAATGGGATCTTGCGGTTCGAAACCGTGCCCAAATGAGAGGATGAACCGCCAGTCGAGCTCCCCTTCGCGGGACTTCACCATCCCAAGCGGCCACACAATATCGTATATACTCCGGTTGCGAGGTGGGTCGTCGGTCTTGGTGAAAAGCGGCCGCACTCCTGCGAAACGCTTGCCGTCCTCGCCTTTCTGCGTCTCGACAAAGGGGCCCAGGGCACGCATCCGTTCGTTCCCATGGAGATCTCGATCTACGGAGTGGATGGGACCGAAATCGTGCGGGGGCAGAGAGGCACAGCCGCTAAACGCAGCAACCAGTAAAATAAGGCATACTATACGCTCCATGATTCGGAAACATACCCTACCCAAGGCGGTGCCACAAGAACCGACCTGCTGTATGCGACCCAAGGGAGCTTGATCCCCGGAAGAGCGGCCCGGGGGAGCTTGATCCCCGAACTCGCCCCGACATTCGTCGGGATGGCCAGTACTTCGGGGCGGG
>JABGOW010000125.1 GCA_018645275.1 Verrucomicrobiota bacterium | reverse complement strand
CCCTTTTTCAGCCTCTTGATGGTTCAGGTCCCTTTCGAAAAAGCCCTCCGCCCTTAAACCCCTTGACGCAGCCATCGTCAATCTCTACTCTTAGCGAGTGTGCGCAAGTAAATCAGGCTTGATACAGGGGTAGTGTGATTCGCACCATGGGTCCCCGTTGTCCGAGCGCTCACGTCAGGAGTCTCAATGAATTATGGTTTGGTGGTTGCAGCAGGGAAGAGTGGAGCCTTGGGGTCTAAGGTTGATCGGGCGTTTCTGAGTCTTGGACCGAAACCCATTCTGGCGTATACCCTCCTTGCGTTTGAGCAATGTGACGACATTGACGGGGTTGTTCTCGTTGTTCGGAAGGAGCGCGTCGATGCAGCCCGCAGTCTCCTACAGCTTTTTGGCTGCAATAAGGTTATCAAGGTTGTAGCTGGCGGAACGCTTCGGACGGCCTCGGTTCTGAACGGCTTGGCTGAGATTCCCGATGAGGCGAAGTTTGTCACAATTCACGAGGCTTCAAGGCCGCTTGTGACGCCCAAAATGATCTCCGACACACTGGCGGCCTCCAAGCGTGGTGGTGCTGCCTCCGTTGCACTGAAAATTACTGATCCCGTTGTGAATTCTGACCGTGGTACCACATCGAAGAGCGCAGCCGATGCATCAAAGTTCTGGGCGCTTCAGTCGCCACAGAGCTTCAAGACTGACCTGTTGAAGCGCGCCCTCGAGAATCTGGCACCAAAAGAGGGGCTTCCCGACGAAGCTGCCGCGGTGGCGAAACTCGGAGAACCGGTCCGTTTGGTCCCCGGGTCTCCTGACAATATCAAGATCCTGACATCTGATGATCTGCCAATGGCAGCAATTTTGTTGAAGTTATAGGAATCGAGCCGGTATGAAGGGCAAGAAGTACGCAATCCTTGGGGATGTGCATTCCAATTGGGAGGCACTCACTGCTGTCCTCGCGGATGCAGAGGCCAATGATGTCAACACGTACATCTGCGTGGGGGACATTGTTGGCTACAATGCGAGTCCCTCGGAGTGTCTTGAGAAGATCCGTGAGATCTGTGCGGCCGTGGTTCGCGGAAACCATGACCATTATGTTTCCCATGACGAGTGCTTAGAGGACTTTCATCCCCTTGCTGCGAACGTGATCGACTGGACGCGGCGTCAACTGACTCGTGAGCAGATTCAGTATTTGCGGAATTTGCGCCTCTCTCAGATGGTTGATGGCTTCACGATTGTGCACAGTACGCTCGATATGCCTGAGAAGTGGGGCTACGTTCTTGATACGCTGGATGCCGACGCCAACTTCAACTATCAGACCTCTTCACTTTGCTTCCATGGGCATACGCATGTTCCGGTTGTATTCGAACGTCAGGGGCGTGTGGTTCGCAACAGCTTCACCTCCTTCCGAACCACGCTGGGGCGGAAATGCTTCATCAACACGGGGAGTGTTGGACAGCCGCGCGATGGGGATCCACGGGCTGCATACGTGATCTACGACCCCTCGCAGCGTCGGGTTGAGCTTCGGCGCGTTCCCTACGACATTGAGGGCACTCAGCGACGCATTGCGGAAGCGGGGCTGCCTGACCGCTTGTCTAAGCGACTTGACTACGGCAAGTAGTCTTGACTTTTTCGAGCAGGTCGTATAGAAACCGCCTTTCAGCGTTTCAGCAGCAGCTGAATCACAAGTTTTGCGTATCAAACATATACAGGGAGAGAGACGATGGCCTACGTAATTTCTGAAGAATGCACCAAGTGTGGCGCTTGCGCACCCGTATGTCCGGCAGAAGCGATTTCTGAGGGCGACGCCAAGTACGAGATCAATGCTGACACCTGCGTTGACTGCGGTCTGTGCGAGGGTGAATGCCCCGTCGAGGCGATTAGCGCAGGCTAATCTCCGAAGCGAATCAGGAGAAGAAGCCGCGTGGTTCTTTGGACCTCGCGGCTTTTTTGTCGCTATGGAATACACCTATCTTTTTGGCCCGGTGCCCTCGCGTCGGTTTGGCCGCTCCCTGGGGATCGACCTTGTTCCTTTCAAGACCTGCAGTTTCGATTGCGCGTTTTGTGAGGTGGGGCGGACGACGTTTTCCACCGGCGAACGGGCCGAATACGTGCCCATCGACGATGTCGTCGCGGAGTTTCAGCAGTGGGTGGCCAGTGGTGGTGAGGCCGAGGTGATCACGCTGGCGGGTTCGGGGGAGCCTACGCTGCACTCGCGGTTTGGTGAGCTCATCGACGCCATACGGTCGAGTTGCGACACGCCGATTGTTCTGTTGACCAATAGCTCGCTGATGCACTTGCCTGACGTACGGACGTCAGCTGCGAAGGCCGATATCGTGAAAGTCTCCCTCAGCGCTTGGGACGAGGCGTCATTTCAGCGCGTGAACCGCCCCGCCTCCGGTTTGGCGTTCGATGCGCTGGTTTCCGGACTACAGCAGTTCCGTAGCGTGTTCTCCGGGAGGCTGTGGCTTGAGGTGTTTCTGCTGAAAGGCATCAATGATGCTCCCGCTGGGGTAGCCCGCATTGCGGCCCTGGCTGAGGGTATCGCCCCGGATTCCGTACAGCTCAACACCGTGGTGCGGCCCCCTGCAGAGCCTTCGGCTGTTTCAATCTCCCGTGAGGAGCTTGAGTGCCTGGCTCCGCTTTTCTCCCCTCCCGCCGAGATTATCGCCCGATTTCAGGCTGCTGAGGGGCAAGCGCCGGCGAGTTCTGTCCGCGCTTCGCATGTGCTTGCCATGCTAACCCGCCGCCCCTGCACTCTGGAAGACATCGCAGGTGCATTTGGGCTTGAGAAAGCGCTGGCGGAATCGCTTGTTGAGACGTTGGCGTCGGAGCAGAGCATTCGTGCCATCACCCGCCCGGATGGAGTCTACTACGGCCCGAGCGAGGGCGTCTGATTGGATCGTTCAGCAGCGGGCGCCACCCCCGTTGCGGCGCCCCTTTTGGGCTGGCTATTCTAAAAGGCGTGACGTACTGTTCAGCGCTTATTGCACCATTTTTGTGGAGTTTGTTTTATGCAGTGGATTCTTAAGAAATTTGTGGGCACGAAGAACCAGCGCGATGTCAAGAAGCTGCACCCGCTGGTGGATCGTATCAATGCCCTTGAAGTTGAATATCAGGCGCTTTCAGATGACCAGCTCAAGGGCAAGACGCAGGAGTTTCGTGATCGCCTTGCCAAGGGGGAGACCGTTGACGACCTGATGTGCGAAGCGTTTGCGACGGTGAAGAATGCCTGTCGCCGTCTCGTTGGCACGACGGTCGATGTTTGTGGCCATGAGCTGCCATGGGAAATGGTTCCCTTCGATACGCAGCTTATTGGCGGCATCGTGTTGCACCAGGGCAAGATCGCCGAGATGCAGACGGGAGAAGGTAAGACGCTGGTGGCCACCATGCCTCTCTACCTCAATGCGCTTCCCGGCAAGAATGTTCACCTCGTGACGACCAACGACTATCTGGCGCGTCGGGATGCCCAGTGGATGGGGCATGTATACAGCTATCTTGGGCTGACCGTGGGCTGCATTCAGAATCAGATGAGCCCGGCTGAACGTCGTCAGCAGTATGCCAAGGACATTACGTACGGCATGAACAGCGAGTTTGGCTTTGACTACCTGCGGGACAACGGCATGGCCTATCGTCCGGAGGATCAAGTTCAGAATGGCTATCACTATTCGATCATTGACGAAGTCGACAACATCCTGATCGACGAGGCGCGCACCCCGCTCATTATT
This sequence comes from Verrucomicrobiota bacterium, assembly GCA_018645275.1. Lineage (GTDB taxonomy): Bacteria > Verrucomicrobiota > Kiritimatiellia > UBA8416 > UBA8416 > JABGOW01. Next base: position 4,606 of record JABGOW010000125.1, on the reverse strand, counting down.
TCCGGCCCGGCGCCTACATCCTCGCATCAATATTTCGAGCTGAGGCCGAAAGTGGAACGGCTTGTCCGCTTGCAGCGCGAGCTCTGCAACAAGATGGTTTCTGATGCCCAGGCGTTGCTCAAAAAGGATGATGCCGAGGGCGCCCAGCTATTGATGTATCAGATTGGTCACGGGATGCCGAAACACAAGCAGTTCATGCATATGCTTGAGGAGCCTTCCATTCGTAAACTGCGTGAGCAGATCGAGAATGCGATGCTGACCGATGTGCGCAAGGAGGATGCGCGGGCTCTGCGCGAGGAGCTCTATTTCAACATCGATGAGCGCGGTCGGGATGCGAGTCTGACTGAGATGGGATGCGCAACGCTCAATCCCAGCGACCCGGACATGTATGAGCTGCCTGATATGATCTCAGCCATGGCTGAGCTCGATGGCCAGGACGATCTGAATGAGGAAGCGAAGACCTTGAAGCGGCAGGAGGTCCAGGCTGTTTTTGCAGATCGCAGCGAGCGTATCCACAACGTCGACCAGCTGATTCGGGCATACTGCCTCTACGAGAAGGACGTTGAGTACGTGGTGCAAGAGAACCAGGTCATGATCGTGGATGAATACACGGGACGCCTGATGCCGGGGCGCCGGTGGAGTGACGGTCTACACCAGGCGGTCGAGGCCAAAGAGGGCGTCAAGATCGAGCGTGAGACCCAGACGCTTGCCACGATCACGATTCAGAACTACTTCCGTATGTATGGAAAACTGGCTGGAATGACCGGTACGGCCGAAACGGAAGCGGACGAGTTCCACCAGATCTACAAGTTGGATGTGGTGGTGATTCCAACGAATCGCCCAATCCGTCGTATGGACGGCAACGATGTCATCTACAAGACACAGCGCGAGAAGTACAAGGCATTGATCGACGACATTACTGAGCGGCATCACCGCGGCCAGCCAGTGCTGGTGGGTACCGTTACGGTCGACACCTCGGAGCTGATCAGTCGCATGCTGCGCCGTGCGAACATTCCGCACAGTGTGTTGAATGCAAAGAACCATGAACGCGAGGCAGAGATTGTGACGCGTGCCGGTCAGCCGGGAGCGGTTACGATTGCAACGAACATGGCCGGGCGTGGAACGGATATCAAACTGGGACCGGGCGTGGTCACCGTGCCGCGAGATGTCATCACGTCCCAGGCGGGGCTCAGCAGCAAGTACGAGGACTCAACGCTGGGGGCCTACCTCGAGGAGCATCCGTGCGGCCTGCACGTGGTGGGGTCTGAACGCCATGAGGCCCGCCGTATCGACCGGCAGCTCCGTGGGCGCTGTGCGCGCCAGGGCGACCCCGGTTCGTCTCGATTCTATATCTCTCTCGAAGATGATCTGATGCGGCTGTTCGGGTCGGATCGGATCGCAAATATCATGAGTCGGCTGGGGCTTGAAGAGGGGCAGGAGCTTGAGCACAGTTGGTTGAACCGTTCGATTGAGACAGCCCAACGCCGGGTGGAGCAACAGAACTTCTCCATTCGGAAGCGCACGCTTGAGTACGATGATGTTATGAACATGCAGCGGGAAATCGTCTATGGATTCCGTGGCGATGTTGTGCGCTCCGATGCGGTGCGCGAGATCATCTACGACATCATGAATGACGTCATCGCAAGCACCTCCGAAGTGATGCTTGAGAATATGTCCGATGCGACGCTGCACGACTACGTTGAGTGGGTCCAGCAGACGTTCCCTGTACCCATTCGCATTGACGAGCTCAAGCGCAAGGATGGGGATGCCGGTGCGATCGCTGAAGAGGTGTTCAAGCGGGTTGAGCGCGCCTACGAGCTGAAGGTGTCGTTGGAGAACCCCGAAGCCGTGCCTTTCATGGAGCGACAGATTGTGCTGCAGGCAATCGACAATCACTGGCAGGAGTATCTGCGTGCCATGGATGGCCTGCGCCAGGGCGTTGGCTTGCGTGCTTACGGCCAGCGCGATCCTCTCGTGGAGTATAAGCGCGAAGCCTTCACGATGTTCGAGCACCTGATGAGCGATATCAAGACTGAGATCGTGAATACGGTATTCCGCGCGACGACGTCTGTTGACACCTTTGACCAGTTTCTCGAGTCTCTCCCGCAGACGCTTGTTCATGACGAGGTCTCCATGCTTGGGGGTGGGGGTGCGCCTCCCCAGGGACATGGCGGCTCGCCCGGGCTTCCGCCGCAGCTGGCTGGCGGTCGACCGCCCAGACCTTCAGCGCCGCCCCCAGGGGCGGGTATGCCGATGCCTGCCGTGCATGATGATAAGGTTGGACGGAACGATCCCTGCCCCTGTGGCAGCGGCAAGAAGTACAAGAAGTGTTGCGGGCAATGAGTGCAGGGGGCAGGGCGCAGGAGGCAGGGGGCAAGGCGCTCGCTCTGCGGGCCAACGTCCTCCGGACCGTTGCTGTCCTTATTTCGAGCTTTCTGCTGGCGTGCTCGTTTCCATTGCCACCCCAGATTGTGTCCATGGAGGGCGCCTCCGCTGCATGGTTGGCGCTGATTCCACTGATTCTGCTGTCACGGTTGTCACGCCCCAAGGTGGCCTTCTGGTGGGGATGGCTCTGTGGGTTCCTGTTCTGGATGGTTTCGGCTGCGTGGGTTCTGCAGCTACGCCATACGTGGGGATTCCTGCCGGTCGTGATTCTGGCGTGGATGGCAATGGCTGCCTACTGCGGGATCTACATCGGGCTATTTGCGGCGATCCTCTCGAGTGTGCTGCCTGATCCCCCGAACGCTGGTGATGCATCAGCGCCTTCGCAGCTTCAGCTACGCCGCATCGTGCTCGTTTTGCTGACGCCTATCATCTGGGTTGGATGCGAGTATGTCCGCGCGCTGCTTTTCACCGGGTTCCCCTGGAATGTGCTAGGTGTGAGTCAGTATCGCAATATTGCCATCCTGCAGGTGGCCAGCTGGGGTGGGGCTTATGCCGTATCCGGCATCATCGTGTTGCTCAGTGCTGCAATTGCCGTGACAATTTTGCGGATTGGTAGTGAGCTGCGGCAACGCAAACGTCGTCGGGTCCACTTTGAACTGATGCTTGGACTGGTTGCGGTGGCACTGTGCTGGTCGTGGGGCGTTCGCAGCGTGCGTCGTGCGGATCGGACGCCCGACCACTCGCCGCGGGTGCGGATTGCAGCGGTGCAGCCCTACATTCAGCAAGAGCAGAAATGGTCGGAAGCTTTTCGAGAGGGCGCCTATCAGGCTCTGGAGGAGCAGACCGCGCTGGCTCTGTTGAGCCGCCCCGCACTTGTGATTTGGCCCGAGACGGCGGTACCCGACCTGCTCCGCGTCGACCCCAGGGCCCAAGAGGTCGTGGGATCCCTGGTTTCCAGCAACACGATGCTGCTGGTCGGCACCATGGATTTTGAACAGTTCGACGAAGAGGTGTTCTACTACAACGGGAGCTTTCTCGTTGGTGAATCGGGCGACGTCCTCGGCAGCTATCACAAACGACATCTTGTGCCGTTTGGTGAGTACATCCCATTCGAGAATCAGATTTCCGCGATTAAGCGGCTCGCGCCGCTTGGGTTCAGTTGCATGCCGGGGGGGGCATACAGCCTGATGGAACTGCCAGTGGGGGATGCAGAGAGCGGGCAGTCTGCGCTTTTCAGTGATCTGATCTGTTTCGAGGATGTGTTTCCCTACCTTGCAAGGCAGGACGTCCGTGCCGGCGCCCGCTTTCTCGTGAACCAGACAAATGATGCGTGGTTCGAGGGGTCGGCTGCCTCTCGCCAGCACATGGCCAATGCCGTTTTTCGGGCTGTTGAGAATCGCGTTCCATTGGTGCGCTGTGCCAACACGGGTGTGACCTGTTTCGTGGATCGTTTCGGTCGCATCCTCGAAATGCTTGAGGGGGATGACGGCCGCACCGCCCTGCGCGGGTTTTCCGTGTCTGAGGTGCACGTGCCTTCTGTGGATATGCCCCTCACGCCCTACACGCGATTTGGCGATTGGCTGTTTGCACGTCCCTGCGCAATCATTGTCATCGGCCTACTACTTGTGATGGGGGTTCGGGCGCATTCTCGCCGAAGATGATATCGCGTTTGCGTGGCTGCGCTACCGGTCTATAGAAACGGTACCTGTTGAGTGCCAGGACATCGCTGCCCCGCAGTTTCTTGCGAACGACGCACAACTAGATCGTTTCGAGAGGAACATTGCTTGCAGAGGAGGCAATGCGATACCCTACCGCATGCACAACTACACCGCTATTGTTGAACACTGCCCAGAGACTGACCTCTATGTGGGATATGTTCCCGGGTTCCCCGGAGCCCACTCGCAGGGCGCAACGCGAGATGAACTACAGCTCAACTTGCAGGAAGTCATCGGGATGTTACTAGAGGACGGTGAACCTCAGCTCGAAGCGGAGTTCGTCGGCACGCAGAACTTCGCGGTGGCTTAACGATGGCGGCAATTGAAGCGAGAGATGGCGCGTCTCGATGTTCAGTCAAGTGGACGTAGATCGCCCTGAGGTCTGGCATTTGTACTGGCACAGCTCCCAGCCTTCGCGCTACGCCTGCTACGGCGGGCAGGCTGGAGAGCCATGCCTACTGAGAAACGCGCGGGCTCAACAGCCATATGGCGCTTCACCCCTGTTT
>JABGOW010000215.1 GCA_018645275.1 Verrucomicrobiota bacterium | reverse complement strand
GAAATAACCGGCCCAAAGCAAGAGAAATCCCAGCGCTCCCCAGATGTTGTCCTCTTTTTTTTGGTCGGTTTCACGCTCTTTTCTCCCGTGTTTGCTTCATCTGCTTTACTGCGCTCTTCACACCTATAACGACGGAGAGGGGGTGGGTGTTTGTTTTTTTTGGAAAAAGCCGGGCGAAGGATACGCTGCATACCTGCCCGGAAACCGGAGACATTCCCGCTGAATCAACCGGCCCTCACTCTACGCAACGGCCTCCCGGGAATTGCTGCGAGAATATCATCCGGTGCTTGACATTGCTAATCCTGCTCATGAGTATTGGGGAGTAGATGGGAACAACCGAAGGCTTTCGGGGTTATTTGCTCCACTGCATTTGTTCGGTTCACTCATTAGTTATGGCAGAGAGGACATCTATGCTGACCAACAATGTGGTCAGTGACGGCCGAAGGAGGCTCGAGTCGAGTGAGGACTTCGAGGCGGCACGTGCGCAGATCGTCGCCAGGATTCGGTCAGAGTTCGCACCAAGGATTGCGGCAGCCGGACTCATCAAGAGACTCTGGCTCAACTGGCGACAGGAGCGGGCGATTCACAGAGAGACTTCTCGCTCCTCGGTCGCAGGGACAGCAGTGGCTCCAGACTCATGGGGCAGGATCAAAGCCACCCTTGTTCATCGAAGCCAACGCAAGCGCGTTCGATTGGTGGACGAATGATGGACTCCTCGTAGTTCGCAATTGCGCAACTGTCCGGTCCGGCATTGAGCGGACCCGTAGGACGGCAACCTGTCAATCCGGGATTGGCATCATGAATGTAGAATACAGCGGTGATTCGGCGCCGAATTACACCCAGACTGCGGACAAGACGCTCGTTCTGTTTCCCGTCCTCCACCGGTTGATTCGGCGCTTCGGCGGAGAATCGAAGGTTGCGGATTGCTCTCAGCCCGTTGTTCTGGATCTCGGCTGCGGCAGGGGAGATCTATATCCTCTGGCACTGGAACTCGGGTACGGATATACCGGCATCGATGTATCCGAGGAGATGATCGATCTCGCACGGCGGGATTACCCCGAGGGCCAGTTTGAATGTGGCGACGCTGCCCCCATGATGCCGATAGTGTTTGGTGCCTACGATGCCGTGTTATCGGTCATGGTCGACAGTTGTCTCGGATCCAGAGACTTGCTGCACAACCTGATACGCATGGCCACTGTCAACATGCGACCCGGGGCAGTCTTCATCCTGGCCACCGTCCATCCCTGTTTCGACGGCTACATGCAAAAGGGGCTTATCGGTAGAGATTACATCGATACGGAGTTCTGCGGGTATTTCGCTGCCGCAACCCCCTACTCGGTCCATCGCGAGTTGAACGGCAGACCGTTCACGTTCAACAACCACCACTGGACACTCAAATCCTATCTCGATGCGTTCAGCTCGGAGGGTTTGGTTGTTACCGATCTCGATGAGTGCGGCTCAGAGCAAGTTGCGGCGGGGAAAGCAGTCAACCAGAGCTACCCGATCTTTTTCGTACTATGCGGCCGGCATGCCGGTAAGACCGGTTGACACCGCGGCTTAGGGGGGCCGCGGGCGTCCTCGCCAAAGAAGGTTCGGTACAGCTCCTCCCTCTCCCGAATTGGCTCTGGTCGTCCAGCAACTCCCGATCAGCCGAACACTGCGCTATGGCGACTGAGTTTGGCTTCAAGTGCGCACAGAGCTTCATCGACACCAAGATCAGACCTGAGTCCTGGGGCAGCCTCAAGGGAGCTGCAAGTCCGAAACCACGTCGATAGCTGGGAGCGATTGGACACCATCAACTACGGCAGCCTGCTGAGGCCATAACATGTGTTGCAGCTGTCGGATGATCGCTGTTTCTGAATTGGCGGTGATTCGCCTTTCTCGTTCGCCCGATCAAGGCGATCGGTGAATCTATCCGCAGGTGATCGTCACGTTATGCAACTGCCATGACGCGCTAGGAGGGGAAAGTATCGCGTCCTAGCCTCGGATGATAAGCAAGAGATCCGCCGCTGCCTCGGACGGCAGCACGTCACAGCAGTTCATTTGAGCTTCTTAGCCGATCGGTGCATCGATGAGCCACATGGACGACACTGAGCAGTGGGACGGGCGCGTCGTGATCTTCGCCCATCCCCGTACTGGAAGCTCGAACCTCTGCTACATGCTCCTCCTTCATCCGAAGCTCAAGCTTGCCATGGAGCCATTCTGGCATGGCTACGGTGCCTTGCATCCAGACGAGAGGAACTACGTCGATCAGATCACTGACATTCCTTCGTTGGAGCAAGCGCTAGCGGAGCTGTTTGCTCGCTACAACGGCATGAAGATTCTCGACTACCAATTGCCTGAGGATGTCTACGATCATCTCCTTCTTAGAGAGGACATCAGGCTGATCTTCCTTCAGCGCCGCAACCTGCTTCAGGCTGAGTTGTCATGCCACATCGCCGACCAGACGAAGGTCTGGGGCATCGAGGATATGAACGAGGAGCGCCGTAAGATCTATGAAAATCTGGCGCCGGTACCCGTCGAAGCCATGGCCTCCAGTTTGGATTACGCCGTGCACCTTCGCGACTACTACACGCGGACCGTTCGACGTAGACCGAAGGAGACCTCGCTGGAAGTCTACTATGAGGATCTATACACCGATGACCTGGATGCGAATCGGGCATCGGTGAGACCGGTGTTCGATTTCCTGGGGCTGGAGATGCCGGAGGGTGACAAGATGCACTATTACCTGGATCCGCAACGGTCGAAGATCAACAGCGAGTCAACGTACCGATTGCTACCCAACGCTGATGAACTCAATGCGAAGTTCGGCAGCGATGATACAGGTTGGCTCTTCCGCTAGAATGGACCGCGCGGGAACGGAGAGTGGATCACGCCGCGACCTTTAGCAGAAGCGCACCATGGGGGCCAGACGCCCTCACGTAGGGCGACGCTGTAAGCAATTGTAAATGCATAGCATGGCCTGGACCAGATGGACTTTGGCGGCGGTTCGGCGACGCACTGGTGGATCCGGGCTGGATTGGTGGAGCTGAACTGACGGTGATCCCGCCCGCAGGTCAGGTCTGCGTTATGCAAATGAGGACTTGATGCAGTGCAACGTGAGTCAGGTGATGGTTTGAGCTACCCGGCCCAACTCCAGGAGGTCTTGAGCGCCGCAGGCGTGGAACGACCTGTGCTTCTCGGAGTGGGCGAAGATGCTTGGGCCTTCGCCCACTCCGACAGCGAGGCGATCCGCATCTTCCCTGAGTTATCCGTCGAATTCGTCGAGGAACTGGCGGACATGTACGGGTGTCTCGGCGAGCATCAATTCTCGTTTGAGTGCCCGTGTGTGTACGAAGTCCGAACCTGTAATGATATCCCTTACACGATTGAGAAGAAGCTCCCCGGTCGCCCAATGCCAGATGTCTGTCGGACGCTCCGGGGGAGCCCGCGGCGGCAGGTCCTTCAAGGGTACATGGCCGCGATCGCGGAGCTGGGAGCGCTCAAGATCGATGGACCGTTCGGAGGTCTCATTCCTTCAAGCGTATGGTCCACGTCTGATACATGGGAACGTTTCCTTCAGCATGAGTTGGAGGTATCCGCCGAGCAGATGCTGTCTCGATTCTTGGAGGCGGTGCCTGATTTTGGCGACCTCGTGAGTCGCATTGAGTCAAGCATCCGTGACACGCTTCGTTGGGACTCGACGTCGCTCGTCCACGGCGATGCCTATCCTGGGAACATCATGGTTGATGACGCTGGTCGGATTGTCTCAGTGCTCGACTTCGGAAGGCATTCTTTGCTCGGGGACCCAAGGCTGGACGTGGCCATCGCCATCGAACTGACCGACGTGATAGACGAATTCACGCAAGACGACACAGAGTATCTGCGAGAATTGGTTGATGAGGAAATGTCAGGACCGTGGCGTGCTCTTTCGGCTATCCTTCTCGCGAATCAGTTGCGTGGCGATGAACGGATCGTGAGGAAGTGTGCGGCCAGCCTGGCGGAAGCGGTAGACAAATTCTGACGCATGGGCCACCAAGCGCATCCATTGATGCCATGCGCTCGTAACCGGCCAAGAGGCATGCTCCCCGCCGTTGGTCGATGACAGATGCGGAAGCAACAGGGTTGAAGGGTAACAGCTTAGACCGGGTTGATGGGTAACATTTACGCATCGAGAAGAACATAGAAAAGGTGTGGCATCAAGTTTGAAGTGCGACACTCGAGATTGGAAGCACGAGCATAACAAACGATGCACCTGACGGGTCCGATCGCGGGGTCGCTAGCTTGACCGGTCTGGTGCCAGGCGAAAGCTGCCAGCGGATCGGATCCATTGGTGAATCGGCCCGCAGGTGATCGTCACGTTATGCAAGATCGAGAGTTGTGGTAGGGCATAAGCAACGCGAGTGATTCAATTCCGAGCATGGTCCGGGATCGTATCTCCGACGTTCGCAGGAACTTCTCGAATCCACAAGTACGATTGGAGCCTGTGCTGTCTCAACTAGCATCGGAGCAATGCCAGTTCGCTCGTGAGTTCAGTTAGGCGCCAAACCAAAGCCCATAGACGAGAATCTGGAGATCAGAATGACAGACGGCAAGAAAGCGTTGCGACAGGAAACCTTGAAGCGTATCGGCGCCGATCAGTTCCCTGAGGCGATCCCGCTGAACATGCGGGTGCACTGGAAGCGGAAGTTCCCGAGGTATGAGGAGTGGAAGATCGAGTACGACGTGGAGACTGCCGAGACTATGCCTATAGAGGCGGGCAAAACCGTTCCCGCATACTTGCTTATTCCGCGTCACAATGGTGAGGCTCCCCATCCGGCAATAGTCTGCTTCCATCAGTGCGCATTGAACTGTGCTATAGGAAAGGAGGCTATCGTCGGCAAGGCCCCGTGGTCCCATGAGTATACAGATTGGGAAGGGCCACCACTAAGGTGGATAGCTGCTTCTCGATTGGATCAAGCGTATGGGTTCGACCTGGTACATCAAGGCTTCGTCGTACTGGCCCCTGACTCCATCTGCTGCGGAGAGAGGCATATCGAAGCGATCAGGCAACCGGGTGAGAATTGCGCCGGGTGTTGGAAGCACCTGGATGAACAGCTTGGGCGGTCAGGAACCGCTAAGCACACATTGGACGGGGTGCGTGCAGTTGATGTGTTACAGTCGCTGGATTTCGTGGACTCAGAGCGAATCGGTGCAACAGGTCACTCAATGGGATCCTCAGATGTCGAGAACGTGATGCTTGCAGACGATCGCGTCAAGGCGGGCATTATCAGCGGACGCAATGCTCGTCCTGAGAGTGTGCCCCTGCTCTCCCCAAGACTCTTCATCTCGTTGATGGGCGACTACGATGGTCCCGCCAATAGGATGCAAGAAGCACAAAAGACATATGGAGATGCGTTGGAGATCTACAGAGCAGACGACGCGCCGACCAACTTCCTCTTTCTGACAGCGAAGACGGGGCATTTTTTCAGCGACGGGCTCAAATGGATGGCCTACAAGAGACTCAAAGAGCATTTTGATATGCTCTCTCCGAGAGCGCTAGTCGATCTCGGAGAGATTGTGACAGAGGCCAGAGAAGCTAGCATGTGGATGACCGAGGAAGAGCAAGGGGGAGTTTTCCCAAATGCAAGAATTGATGGGCCTTGTCCAATCGTCGCAAATCGCGGAGATGTTGTCAGCGCGCTGCTCGGGCTATTCCTCTATGTATCAGACAAAACATCCCAAGTCGATCTGCGTGTGACAATAGAAGAGAATCAGGACGATTTTACCGTCGTTGTCCGCATTCCGACAGATCGCGTCGCGTACACCGACCCTGAGGGCGCGAGCTACCCAACGCTTAGAGAGGTTGACCGGATACTCTCCGAACATGACTCATCTCTACGTCAGAGTCACTCGGATTCGGAACTCCAGTATCTGGTTTCATTCCTGAAAGCCAGCTCAGACGCTTAACTGGACCTTGCGCGGCTCGCCCATGCGGGCTTCGACCAAATCTGCTTCGCAGGTTCGCGCACGGCAAATCGTTGGGCCACATAGGATAAACCAGGTTGACACTGTTTCGGTATACTTCCAGATGAGACCGAGATTCACTGGAGCGGACAAGATTCGTTGCCCTGACCCTACCAGCTGGCGGATGATCGCTGATTCTGCGTTGACGATGATTCGCCTTTCTTGTTCGGTTGTTCAAGGCAATCGGTGAATCTGTCCGCAGCTGAACACTGCGTTCGCAGGACTGGGGAAACAGGAGTGCTGAGAGATATGAGTTTGCCCGGATAGGAGGGAGCGTGTGGGGCTGACCTCAGTCGTCACCGATGGCCTCGGGTCAGGAACAAGTGCGAACAAGTGATCGCCACGTTAGCACTACAACCGTAGCCGATCAGCGTGGGTGCTAGGCGATGCAACCGCAGTCGCCTTCCTGATTGTCGGCGCAGGCAGGAGGGTTTCCAGGAGATGTCTCCGTTGGCTTGATGTGCGCCTATGCCTCGTGGAGTGCCGGGGTGCATCCGTCGAAGGGTAGATTGAGACACTGCATAAGTGAGTGACTGCCGGGACACATACCCATCCACGGAGGCCTGAGCCATGACAGACTGTGAGCGGATTAGCCGGATCACCAACCTGATAGCGCAGCAGCGCGAAGGCGACCCGAACGGGGGCCTTGGGGCTTGGGTCTCGCTCACCCGCAAGTACGTGTGCATGCCGATCCCGAAGATTGCCTGCACCACAGCCAAAGCGGTTCTCCTGCACCTTGAGGGCGCGGGTCTCCCCGAAGAGGAGGTTTGGCGGGTTCACGAACCCACCAGAGGGACCCATCTGTCAGACCTGGCCCTCTCGCAAGCCGTTGAGGCTCTTGCTTCGCCAGATTGGTTCAGGTTTGCCTTCGTGAGGAATCCCTATGACCGGATCCTGTCTGCCTACAAGTCGAAGCTCGGGAACCCGAACGACACGCAGTACGAGTGGCTTCGAGCGGAGGTCCGGGCGACATTCGGTTACCCTGATCGGGAAGGACTGCCGCCAACCGTCGCTTTCCGCGACTTCGTACGATACCTGTCCGGGCGGCCAGAGCACGCATGGCACGACGGCCACTTCAATGCCCAGACCGACATCCTGGCAGAACATCTCATCACGTACGACTTCATAGGCCGCTTCGAGAGTTTCCAGGCTGACTTCGGAAAGGTGCTGACGCGCATGGGGGCCGATCAAGAGGCCATTGACATGAAAAAAGTGGTCCGGAATCCCTCCAATTGGACGCCAGCGCCGTGGGCATATGACCCAGAGCTTGCCGAGACCGTGTGCGAGCTGTACCGGTCCGACTTCGAGCGCTTTGGCTACGCGGCCGAAAGCTGGATGTATCCGTTCGGCTGAGCCGTCGTGCTGACGCCGGAAAAAGGACGTTGGCCATCTCCAATTCATCACGAATATTCCTTCTCAATTCGCCAAGAATAAAATCAACAGATTAAAGATCATCATCTCTCTTGACGATGATACTATAAAGTAGTATCTATAGATACATGAACAGCAAACATCAGAAAACCTTGACCACCATTTTCTCTCTTCCTAACCCCGGTAATCTTGAATGGGGGCGGATTGAGGCATTGTTTGTAGCTTTAAACGCCAAAGTTATAGAAGGAAGCGGCTCACGAGTGTCCTTTATCATCAATGACGAAAAAGGCGACTTCCACAGGCCGCATCCCGGCAAGGAAGCTAAACGGTACCAGGTGAGAAACGCCAAAGATTTCTTAACAAGAGCAGGAGTAACACCATGAATACACTGAATTATAAAGGCTACACAGCCAAAATTGAATTTGATCCGGAGGACAACATTCTATTTGGCAATATTATCGGCATCCGTGATACGGTTGGTTTCCATAGCGAGTCTATCAGTGAACTTAAAGAAGCTTTTCATGAGGCAGTTGATTTTTACCTTGAGAGTTGCGAAAAAGCTGGAAGGGAGCCCAATAAACCTTTTTCAGGCAAGTTTGTGGTCAGGGTAGATTCCTCGTTGCATGGTGAAATAGCCGCAGCCGCCGTTCATGCTGGCAAAAGTCTTAACAAATGGGTGGCAGACACACTTGAGCAAGTTATTCATGCCCATTGAAACACAACGCCCAACCAGTTGATCAACCTGACCGAAAAGACAGCTATGCCCATCGAAAGAGCCATCGCAGCTACTGAGGCGATGTCAGGGCAGCGAGATCGCTAACCTTGACATTATTTTCGGCGTCGATTATCGTTGATCTCAAAGCTGATTTCGCGAAAAGGCGCACAATGACGACTTGCCCGAACATTCCCACTATCGACTTCCCGCAGGCTATTGGTGTGTCTTCGTCGTCCCGTTCGTGCAGAAATCGACGGTCGGGGGTGTCGTAATTTAGCTTTCAAATATAAACTTCAACCCGCCGTCGAGTTTCGACTCACGGCGGGTTTTTTTGTTGCCATTT
>JABGOW010000126.1 GCA_018645275.1 Verrucomicrobiota bacterium | reverse complement strand
AGGGGATTCAACCGCAGATGGGCGCGGATGGGTACGGATATGGAGACGTTCTGGACATCATTGGGCCCTTTGGCACTCTGATAGACAGAGTTTTGCATCACCATCACCATCACCATCATCGTTTATCCGTGTAATCTGCGCCCATCTGCGGTCAAGAAGCTCTTCGGATCGGGTCTAATAAAGGGGAATGCAGCCGGTTTGTGCATGCGTGTTCTCGTGGCCTTGCCACCCCTGTTTAAGCATGCAGGAATTTGCCCTGACAGCACCGTGTTCCGCCTCTTGCGCGTCGTCGGCAAAAAAGAGCTTAACCTGTAGGGCTAGACTGTGCTAGAAATGTTGAAGCCAAAGTGTGGTTTTCCATGCTGTTGGGAGCCTCTTCCAGCTAAAATAAGTAAGAGAGACAGGTTCTATACGATGAAAAGTAGACTTACGCCGTGCTTGCTTTCCGCCTTGCTTGTTATGTCCATCTCGCGTTTCGACGCCTGTGGGCAGGATGCGCCTGCCCCCGATAACCGTGACCTCGTTGAGCTTCTTGAAATGCAACTTTCGGATGCACAGAAAGAAAATGCACGTCTGGCTTCCGAACTGGAGAAGCAGAATGTGTCTGGCAAAGGCAAGGTGTCGCGGAAAGCGGAAGCGGCGTCTGCCACGAAAGAACGCAAGCTCAAGGAAGAGAATGCGGAGTTGAAGAAAGATCTGACGAGGCTGGATCGCGACCTCAAAGCCGCTGGCAAGTCCCGTGACGCGCTTGCATCCAAGCTGGAGGATGAGGACAAGGCTCAGGCCAAGCTCGCATCCGAGGTCGCCCTGCTCCAGAAAAAGCTCGCTGGCATCGAAAAGGACGCAACTGAGCGTGGCGGAGATGTTGGCGATGAAGAGGAGCTCAAGGCTCGGTGCAAGAATCTTGAAGACGAAAATGCAATCATCATGCAGGAGAGTGAGACCCTAAGGCAGCAGGTCAAGGATGCCGAGGCGGCTCGCGCGCAGACAAAGGCAGATTTCGACCGCATGTTCAGGGAAGACGATGGGGACCGGACCAAGCGGCTTATGTCTGATCTGGAAGAGATGAAAGCGATCGAGACCCAGCGTAAGGCCGCGTTTGATGACCTGTTCAAACAGCTTGCCGACACAAAGGGCCGCCTTACGGCCCGGGACTCTGAGATTGCTTCTCTGCGGGCGGAAATCGAGAAGGGACGCGAGGGGCTACGCGCCAAGGAACGAGAACTTGATGAGAGCGAGTCTCAGCTGGTAGAGATGCAGTCGGCTGCAAAGACCCTCCGGAAGCAGGTAGAAGCCGTCGCCGAGACGTTGGCGTCTGTGGAGGAGACCGTTGCGAAAAAGGATGTTCAGATTCGCGATGAAGAGGCCGCTCGCCAAGCCGCCGAGATGAAGCTTGATCGCATCAAGCTCACGGATGATCAGCGCAAAAAGGCCATGGACGACATTCTTACAAAGCTTGCGGCTGCGGAGAGACTCAATGCGGAACGGGCAGATCGAGTTGCCTTGCTTGAACGTCAGCTTGAGGATGCCAAGACGCAAGGAACGGACACGATCAGTGGCCTTGAGAGTCGCACAGCAGAACTAAACTCCGAGGTAGCCCGCCTACAGGAATCTCTTCGTGCTGCTGTCAGTGCCAAGACCGCACTCTCCTCCAAGGTGGAAGAGCATGAGGCGGGCGCTGAGCGGGACGCCGAGAAGATCGTCGGGATGGAAGCGGACCTGGCCCGCGTGAAGGCGACTGACAATCAGCGCCGAAAGGCCATGGACAAGCTTTTGCTTGAAATTGCCTCGCTGGAGGAACTCAGCGGCAGCCTGCGCGGCGATCTTGCTGCCGCACGCCAGGAAGTTGACACGCTCAAAGCACGTCCGGCTGTGAATTCGGATGCAGTTAGTACTGACGCATCGGCTGAACTGGATCGGTTGGTGTCGGAGAACCATGAGCTCCGCAAGACGGTAGCCGCACTTGAGGCAGAGGAGCCAGCGGTTGCGGCTTCGCCCGTGGCCGACGATGGCGACGATGACACGGCGGCCCCGGCGTCGATGCAGAAGAAGTGGCAGGCGGACAGCGCCAAGCTTGAGAAGCGTATTGCGGAGTTGCAGCAGGCCAGCGATGAGCAGTCCCAAATGGTGAGCAGTCTCAAGGCAGACCTTGCCGAGGCTGAGCGCATGAAAGCGCAGTTGGCAGACGAGGCCAAGCAGCTTCGAAACCGCAAGGTGGATGTCCGTAGCACGGATCTCTTCAAGGAGCTTGAGCGTGTGAACGAGGTCTTCCGAGATAAGCTCAAGCAAATCGAAGGGGAGCGCCAGCGGTTGGCGAAGAGCGTTAAGAAACTTGAGAAGCGGGACGGGGCGTACGACGACGAGATCGCTCACGAGCAGAAAATGCGTCAGGATGCTGATACAGCCTTGGCTGATGCACGCGCCCGTGAGGTCGAATATCAGGGGCTCATCGAGCGCTTGACGGCCCAAGTTCCTCAACTTGAGAAGCAGTTGGCGGCCGTTGAAGATGGAAGTCGAAAACTGCAGCAGACCCTTGTCGACCGCGAGGAGGATTTGCGGGCTCTCAAGATTGAACTTGAGAAGCGCGAACACCGTCTCATCAAAGCGGAACGGGTCGCCGAAGTCCTTGAAGGTGCACGAGAGGATATCTTGCATGCGAGCGACAAAGAGAAGCTCGATATGCACTACAATGTGGCTGCCGTCTATGCGCGTGAAGGCAAGTTTGTTGAGGCGGAGCAGGAGTATCTGCACGCGTTGCGTCTGGACCCGTTGGATGCCGACGTCCATTACAATCTCGGGATTCTGTACGACGATGAGCTTAATTCTCCCGTCAAGGCGGGTGTTCACTATCGCCGCTATCTCAAGTTGAATCCACACGGCATGGAAGCCGATCAAGTGCGCGATTGGCTGATGAAGCTTGAGATGAAAATGAAGCAGTAATGCGACTTGTCGTTACTCTGCTGCTTCTGGTCGTCCTTCCGACCGCGCTGCTGAGTGTCCTTGCCGGCCGCTCCATACAGGCGCGTGAACTCATTCTGCATCGTCGACTTGAGCAGGATGCGATTCGCCAGATTAACCGTGTCTGCGAGACTGTTGAAACGCAGCTGCATGCGGACGCTGCCCGGGTTGATGCTACGTTTCGAGAGACCCTGCTCTCCGGTGCCGGAGCGGATGGAACCGCTACTGCCGCCCATGCCCTGCGCGGACAATGCTCCTTTGTGAAACGGGTTTTCCTGTTTCTGAATCCCTGGGGGTTTGTATTTCCGAGTGTCCCCGCACCCGCTGCAGATGGCCCGCAAACCGAGTATGACGTTCTGCGAGAAGACCTGCTTGAGTTAATCTCACTCGCAGGGAACCCTCATGAATCGAAGCTCTCCCTACATCGAGAGGGGGAGGTGTACTGTTTCCGTTCGATGTCCGGCTTTACAGGCATGCACTCAGGTTTTGAGCTCGATGTTGCGGCAGTCCTTGACCGGCTGGATGGTATCGTTTCGGAACACGTGACGGAGGATATTGGGTTGCGGGTCCACATTGAAGCCGGGCTGGCCCGT
Organism: Verrucomicrobiota bacterium; assembly: GCA_018645275.1. Lineage (GTDB taxonomy): Bacteria > Verrucomicrobiota > Kiritimatiellia > UBA8416 > UBA8416 > JABGOW01. The sequence continues at coordinate 4,983 of JABGOW010000126.1, read as the reverse complement.
TCGGGGGTGAATCCGAGAGAGGGGGTGTTGGTTTCTGATACGTTTAGTTCCCAGCCCGAGCAACCCCGCCCCGTGGGAGCAGGGAGAGGCGGTGTCGCGGGCGCTCTCGCTTCGGGAGGCCTCCCGGATCCCTTTTCGCATATTCAGGTTGAGGCCTATCTGGTTCGCGAGGACGATATTCGTCAGGCAGAGATGCTTGAGGCTCGACTGATTGGATGGGGCATTCTCCTCTTGGCGGTCGTCATTGTCGCGAGCTCAACCATCTTGATTCGCAAAGCCATAAGCCAGGCGGCTCAGACGCGGCAGCGTACCGAGTTCGTGATTGGGATGTCGCACGACCTGAGAACTCCTGTCGCATCCATGCGGGTGCTGGCTGATAGTCTCTGTGCTGGGCGCGTTCAGAGTCCCGAGAAGCAGCAGCATTTTCTACGTACGATCGCGAGCGAGTGCGAGCGATTAGGGGATATGATTGAGCGTATTCTTTTCTTCTTCCGGCAAGAGCAGCGGGCGCTATCCTACACGATGGCAACGCTTGATGTTTCGGAGATCGTCTCGCATACGGTGACGGCTTGGCGTGCCCGACAGCACGGAAGGGTTACGATCGATCTGGATTTGGCTGACGCCACAACCTGTGTAAAGGGGGATGGCGAGGCGTTGGCAAAGGTGATTACGAACCTGCTCGACAACGCAGTCAAGTATGGCGTTAGGCGGGGGCTGGACAGGGCGGCAGCAGGGGAAATGGTGGATTCGGATGGCGGTCCGGGAGTACCGTCCGAGGCGGACATTGAGGTCAGGGTTCGCAGCGTGTGCCGCCGAGGCCGGCATTGGGTGGTGACGTCTGTGATGGACCATGGTCCTGGGATCCCGCTTCCTGCACAGGGCAAGATATTTGACCGGTTCTACCGTCATGACAGCGAAGATCATCGCCATGTGGGTGGAATTGGTTTAGGGCTCTTTCTGTGCATGGATATTGCGAAAGCTCACCGCGGGCGAATGACTGTTGAAAGCCAGCCGGGAGAGGGGGCTGTGTTTTCGCTCTGGCTCAGGAGCTGTGCCTGCTAGGTAGAGAATTGACGGAAGACGGTTGACAGAATCGACTAGACTAACGGGAGACTGAGATGAGTGATAAGAGCCGCGTTTTGGTGGTGGAAGATGAGGAAGCGATCCTGCTTGGACTCGCGGAGAACCTCTCATACGCAGGGCACGATGTCTTGAAGGCATGTGATGGACCTTCGGCGTTGGAAGTAGCCCTACGCGAACGCCCTGACCTGATCCTGTTGGATATCATGCTGCCGGGCCTCACCGGTTTTGAGGTGTGCCGCCAATTGCGAGACAAGGGCCTGCAAACCCCTGTCATCATGCTGACGGCCCGAGGGGACGAGTTCGACAAGCTGCATGGGTTTGAGATGGGGGCAGATGACTATGTCACGAAGCCTTTCAGCGTGGATGAGCTGCTGGCCCGGGTCAAAGCTGTGCTTGCCCGTGGTAAGGCGCGTAGCACGGGTCCGCGTACCTACACATTTGATGATGTGGTTCTTGATCTGGACTCCAGGACGCTCACCCAAGCCGGAAATGACGTTACGGTAACGCGAACGGAGTTCGATCTGTTGGCGTATTTTCTGGAGAACGAGGGAAAAGCCCTTTCTCGGGATCAGGTCATGAACGATGTATGGGGAACTGAGTACTACGGAACGCAGCGCTCATTGGACAGCTTTGTTGCCAACTTGCGTCGCAAGATTGAGAAGGACACGCACAACCCTGTCCACATTCTGACTGTGCATGGCGTTGGGTACAAGTTCGTCAAGTAACGCCACTCGGGGAGTATCTCCAGTTACTGCCGGATTACAGAGAGGGAGATCCTTCGCAAGCTCAGGATGACCATGCTCTGCGGGCTCACACCAGCCCCCCCTCAACCCCTGTCATCCTGAGCCCGCGAAGGATCTCCCCTCAACCCCTGCCACCCCCATAGGTGTTAAGTCAAACTCCCTCCGTCCGAGTTGCTCCCCTCTAGGAACGAGATCGTTATGATCGTTTGGACAGGGACTTCAACTGTTGACATTTCTCAGTAGGCATGGCTCTCCAGAGCTGTACCAGGGGGCGAATGGGGACAGACCCCCGGTTGTCTCGGGGCTATCGCTCGCGCAAAGCGATAGACTCTGCTCGCCAAATCCTCACAAAATGCGAATCGGGGCGTTTGCGCACATTTCCTTCACGATTATTTTCGAAAACCCTGACGTAGCGCCCATTGACTTTGATTTCATCTTATGCGAGTATTGAACCCTTAGGAGGACTACCTGATATGAAGCGGATACTGTCGTTGTTGTCGTTTGCTGGTGCACTTACTTTTGTTGTTGTTGCTGCCATGGTCCAAGTGGGCTGTGAGGAGGCTTCCGGGCTGAACGGGTTAACCATAACTCCGTCAAGGGTAACGCTTTCGACGAATACCTCGGTTCAAACGTTTTCCGTAACGGGAGGCATCACGAATCAGTTAGCGCTACCGCTGGCATGGGGCGTGAGCTCGGCCGCCCTTGGTTCTATTTCAGCGTCCAGCAGCTCAAATGCACTCTATTCGCGAACGGCTGCAAACGGTGAGAACACCGTTACGGTACGCGATCAGTATGGCAATGAAGGATATGCCACGGTGACGCAGACCTCGTCTGACTACAGCCTGACGCTAAGTGCATCGCCGTCAACGATTGAGGTTGGGGCGGCATCCACCATTACGATCACCTCATCCAGCTCTGTTTCGCCCTACGTTTGGCAGTTGGCTTCAGGTGCGGGTACGGGAACACTGACTGGCGATTCGGGTAGCACTTCGGCTGTATTCACGGGCTCTGCCGTTGGATCGGCTGTTGTTCAGGTGACGGACGCCAACGGAGTCTCGGGTACGGTTGGCATTACGGTGCAGGATTCATCGTCAACCGGCGGTGATGATGGTTCCGGTGGCGCGTAGGCGGAAGGCTTGCCTTGTAAGCGCGGCATTGTGAGAGGGCTTGGATATAGATAGGCGGAGAATGATGGCCAGATATCTTTTTAGTGCACTGTTGTTTGTCGGACTCTGTTTTCAGGGAGCACAGGCTGCTGTTCGCTACGTCTCACTGGCTGGCGGCAATGTAGCGCCGTACGAAACTCCTGCAGATGCTGCAACCAGCATCCAGACGGCAATCGATGCGTCAGTTAATGGCGACATCATCCAGGTCAGTGCCGGAACGTACACCCTGACGGCCCCCATTGAGTTCGGCTACAAGGCCGTCACGGTCCAGAGCGAATCGGGCAGGGCCGTCACAATTGTGGACGGACAGAATCAACACCGCTGTTTCCGCACCCGCGTGGGTGGCGCCAAGATCGACGGTTTCACGATCCGCAACGGCCTTGCCCCTGATACCTATTTGGGTGTCTATAGCTATGGCGGCGGCGTTCACTGCGAGGGCGGTGGAACTGTCGAGAATTGCATTGTGGAGAGTTGTACGGCTGACTATGGCGCCGGTATCAGACTCTTCACCTACGGAACGGTTCGTAACTGCATCGTGCGGAACAACACGGGAACGACCTACGATGGCAATGGCAGTGGTGGCGGGATCTATACCACAAATGGCGGAACCATTGAGGATACGACGGGATACGGTAATACCGCGGCGGGTTCAGGGGGCGGTATATCGTTCAAAGTAGACGGCTCTGCAACTCGTTGTACGATCTATAACAACACGGCGGCGAGCTTGGGTGGCGGTGTCTACTGTCGTGACGGGGGCAGTATTTCCGATAGTCACATCTATGGGAACGAAGCCCAGTATGGTGGCGGCATCCGTCTCTACTATGCGTCCAGTGGGAATATCCCTTCTGCCTCAAAATGCCGCATCAACGACAACCGTGCTCCTAACGGGTATGGCGGGGGGGTGCATATTGAGAACAACGGGACGCTGGATAACTGCCTGATCTACGATAACCAGGGCGACCGCAAGGGTGGGGGCGTGTTCCTTTACAGCGGAGGGACGGTCAACGGCTGCACCATTGCCCACAACAACACGCTTGATTCAACGGGGAACGACGGTGTCGGTGATGGTTACGGGGGTGGCCTCTATGCCCATGAGAGCGGTACGATCAAGAACTCCATCATTTTCGACAACGTGTCTTCCACAACGTGGAACGTCAACGACCCGCAGGGCTCTGTTACCTATTCCTACTGCATGGTAGATCCGCTCCCAGCCGGTACCGGGAACATCTTTGGCCCCCCCCATTTTAGAGATGGAGCAGCCCGCGATTACTACCTCCTGCCCGAATCTGATTGTATCGACGCAGGACTTGATAGTGCGACGTTTACGAATGATTTTGCGGGCACGGTGCGGCCACTGGATGGCACGGGGGACTTCGACCAGACGGCGGATATCGGTGCCTATGAGTACCAGGAACTGGATGATGTTGATCAGGATGGAATGCCGTCCTATTGGGAGAATCTCTACGGGTTGAACCCCAACGACCCGGCAGACGGAGCCCGCACCAATTCCGTAGTTGTGACTGTCATCAATGGGGTAACAGGTACGGTCACCGATGCGGACGCTGACGAACTCTGGAACATCGAGGAGTACGAGAATGGCAGCAACCCACTCGTGCAGGATACCGATGGCGACGGGATCAGCGATTTCGAGGAAGTTTACGGGCGGTATCCGGTTCCCGGGACGGGGATTGTCACCGACCCTGCCGATGCTGATTCCGATGACGATGGGTTCAATGATCGCTTCGAGATCGACTCCGGATCGGATCCAAATGACGCCGCGTCATTTTTGGCATCCATGTCTGGCACAGTCACTTATAGCGGGTCCGTTCAGACGGGACAGGTTGTGGTCGTTGTTTCCAACGCAACCGTAGCCGCTCGCACCGCCGTCATTTCAGGGCCGGGCGCCTACACCGTGACGAATCTCCCTACGCAGGAACCCCTCGTCGTGACGGCCTACCGCGATAGCACGGGTGATCTGCAGTACGATTCAT
>JABGOW010000127.1 GCA_018645275.1 Verrucomicrobiota bacterium | reverse complement strand
TGACAGTAAAGGTAGGTGCCCGTTGTCAGCTCAACCAATTTTTCATAGACCGCAACCGACGCCTCCATCTCTCTAATGAATTCATCTGCAAAATCCGGCCTGTTTCTAATCAACATTCGCGCCTTGAGAATTGCCGCATTCTCCCTGTGAATCAGTGCCTGGGTAGCCAGCACGTACATCTCGCTGTCGGTTACATAACGATGCAGTTCCGGCTTCAACGCTTCATCTTTACAAGCGACTTCCATTTCCTGCGCTATAACAAGCGACTCCTTCGCCAGCTTATGTAGAAGTAGAACAACCTTGTCCGGCGTCATGGTCGGGGCCTCTTGACCTCCTTCTTCAACGAAAGCCGCATACTGACTCACGGGCATGCTGTGGCGTTGCTCAAGATCTTTAATTCCCATGCGCGCTTTGAATGGCCAGAACTCTTTGAACACCTCGACGTCCAGATCCGCCTTAGGTTCGTTGTACTCAGCCTGGTAGCGGCCGTAGAAATACTGATCGAACGGTCTGGCGCACGTACGCTGCCCGGCGCGCCCCGCCTCCCTGTAAAGCGTATAGGGCGTGTCTTTGAGATTCGTGTTGTAGTTCAGAATCTTATCAAGATCCTGGTTCATAAGGGTCATCGTTGACCAGAAGTTGGCAACCTTGGTCGCGTTGATATTCTGAATGCCCGGGCTGATTGATCCACTAGCGGTTAACCACTGCCACATGCTCTCGCCAATCTCTTTCGAGTGATATTTTCTGGTGAAATACCGCTTCCAGAATGCTTCTTCATCTTTCGCATCCCGCTCTGGCGACCACATGTAGCGACCGGCAACGGCGTAATAGGCACCATCTCTGTCGAGGCTTAAAAGACGCTCTCCGTTCGCGAGCTTATCCCCCGTGTACGGCCATCTCCAGTTGGACATTCCCCAGAACTCCACGCCGCTCACAAAGCCAAGCGCCTTCCAGTGCCTCGCCATCTCCTGCACCAATGCCGGACTCGCCCAGCGCATCGGCTGTAGATCCTCCGCCGGACCGTGTGCAGCGTTAACCACATGACCATGCGCTCTGCCCTCCCATTTCATGTGACGTAGATCGGGGTAGGGGGACGTGACACTCTCGTCATTCTGTTTGCATTCAGAATACACATTCTCGTAAAGGCTCTTCATCTGATCCCTGAAATCATGATTGAGCGTCCAGTCGCGAACGACGATGAGAGGATTCTTGCCGCTATCCTTCGCCGCCTTGAAAACGACGTCGCGAAACCATTCAAGCTGATATTTACTCTGAATAGATTCACCCGGACAGGCATACAACCCGACCGACGGGAACTCCTCAAAATAGCGCGAGAGAGCATAGTAGGTGTACTCACGCAGCAGCGGCGTGGGTGCATTCGGGGCATGACGGATGCCGTGTTCCTCGGCAAACTTACGATCCACGTGGATATTATAGAAATGCAGCAGGATCTGAATGTTGCGTTTATCACACTCCTCTGCAAACCACTTGAACTGCGCCTGATTGATCTTGATCTGCTCCGGTGAAGCCGCGGCTGCCTCCGGGTACTTAGGCATTTCCACGATGTAGGGGAAGAGATGCCCCGCCCAGAGAAAGATGGTGTTCATCCTGTTTTCAGAAAAGGTATCCAGCGTACGCGTCATTAAGGCCTTATCATAGAACCAGGGGAACTTGCTTTCATTCATCGTGGAATCATATCCCTGCCCCTTCATCAAATAGAGCGTCGTGCCGCGGATCTTGAAATCGGGGCTTTCGAGCTCTCCGGGTTCATAGTCATCTCCGATGACCGCTAAAGCTCCATATAGGGCGCCGGCCGGCTTCTGGTGCTCGACGACAAACCTGCTCCCTTTCTTCGTCACCCGGAAAGCCTCGTCGTCACCCAGTCCATTAACCTGCCGAAACGACACGTCAGCCCGATCCGCTCCGGCGAGTAGTTCCCCAGCATAGGACACGCTCATGTCATTCATAGCATCCTCCCCAAACACACAACTTGCACCGACCAGGGTCAGTGCCATCACTATTACTCTAAGATTCCTTACTATCATCTGTTCTATGCCTTTATTTCCGTCTCCAGCCTGATCCATTCATCAACTCATGCGTGGTCTACGCCCCCACCGGCACAAGGCCGGCGGGAACCAGGTTCGTTGATGTGCACCATCAACGCGACCAGAATACACCAGTATCTTACCCCTTTGCCTTCAATGTGGCGTCAAACATCTTGAATATTGCGGAAAAGCCGCCGAGCGGGGGAAGTGACCTGTTGACTGGGTCGCCCGGTCAATCTCACCTCTCCCCAGCCCGCCCACACCTCAAACAATAGCACATCGATCTTTATCATTGCACGGCAACAAAAAAGTCAAGACACTGCCCGCATGACAACCAATGCCCTGTTTTTGACCAACATTATCTGCCCGCTGCTGAGCGGACTTCCTCTGCTCACGTTCGCATTCTACTTCTTTTATGCCGAACAGGGACTTTTCCGGCCGCGGGCACGGCTGTTTCCGCTGTTCCTGCTCTCTTTCAGCCTCTACATCCTCGGGCGTCCGTTGCAGCTCCTACTCGGACCGGCGCCCTGGCCGCTGATCGTGAATGCGCTGCGCGTGATCCTGTTCGTGGGAATCTGCTGTCCACTCGTGCTGCACGAAGCACGCGGACTTTCCGGTGCAGAGCCCCATCGCACCCGGTTGCGCCCGATGTTCCTGGTGGGCGGTGCCCTGACAGCGCTCTATATCTTCATGCTGCTCGTTGCCCCATCAGACACGCCGCTCCTGTTCGAACTGGGCTCGCTGAAGGCCTTCGATATCACGCCGCGCAGCCTGACGCCCCCGCTGTTCGCCCGCGAAATAACCATTTTGATCCAAGTGCTCGCCGCCGTGGGATTCTTCGGGCTGGCGGGCTACGAGACGCTGAGAGCGCGTCGGGCCCTGATCGCATCGAAGCGTGAGAGCCGACACCTGCTCTACTTCGCGTTGGGATGCCTGATCTTCGGCGGAGCCGTTGTACTCGGCACCGTGACGAAGCAGTGGTGGTTCTACTACCTCGCCAGCGTTCCCTCCGCCTTCTTCATCGGCCTTGGCGTGCGCGAGGACATGCTCTACGTCCGCCAGCGCGTGGAGCAGGTAACCCCCTTCCTGCGTGACGAGCTCTTCCATGCGCTAGGCAGCGGCCCCAAGCACGAGGCAAAGGTGCGGAACCTGAAAACACTGCTCGGTAAACAGGTATCCCCAACCCTCGTGCTCACCATCAGCTCCGAAACATCCAGCGCGTCCGACGACGACTGGCTGACCGCACAGGCGTCGGCCCGCGAGCGCCTCGCAGCCGTCCTCGACGAGGAGCTCGGCGAGGCGCACTACCTGCTGCTTCCGGTGGGTGCCGGTCGTTTTGCCGTCTGTCTGGACATCGCCGAAGCAGAAGCCCGCGCCCTGGCGGACCGCCTGCGCGCCTGCCTGGCGGCTGATGCTCCCGCCGGCAGCGTCGTGGCTGGCATCGGCGCCACCCATCCACCCCAGGAGCTGCAGCACTCCTATCTCGAGGCGCAGACCGCTCTGCGTGCGGCTGAGCAGTCCGACCAGCCGATCGTCAGCTACATCGATATCGGGGCACTGCCGACACAGCAGCGCTTCCCGGTCGAAGCCCGCGACGAGTTCCTGCTCGAATTCAAGCATGTCCATCACGATGCCGCCCGCCGGAGACTGCAAATCCTCCTGGACCAGCTTGTATTCTACGCGGAAGGTGATGTCATGGCGTACCGGGTACGCCTTCAGGAGCTGCTGGGAACGATCCTGGCGCAGCGCGAGGAGCAGGGCGGCAGCAAGGCTATCCTGACCGAGGCCGCGTCCTGTTTCACCAGACTGGACAGGTCCGAGAGCGTGGCTGATCTAACCGACACCCTCACGAAAACGATCGAGCGGCTGCTGAGCCATGTTGAAGCCCCGCGGGTTGAGGCGACCGGCGGCAACAACCCGCTCCAACGTGCCAAGGCCTACATCGACGAGAACCTTGTCGATGACCTGAAAATTGATGACGTCGCAGCCCGCTCCGGCGTCAGCACCTCGCAACTCCAGCGGATCTTCCGCGACACGCTGGGCATGCCCTTCAGCACCTACCTGACAACCTCGCGCATGACCCGGGCCAAGGAGCTGCTCGCCGGCACCGACCGTCCCATCACCGACATCGCCTTCGACGTCGGCTACAACGACTCCAACTACTTCAGCACCGCCTTCCGCAAACACGAAGGCATCTCCCCCAGCCAGTATAGGAAGAATTGATCCGTCGTCGTCCGCTTTGCGAACTATGCCGGGACAAGGATATTGAAGACTTGTCCGCCGTAGCCTTGCGCGGAGGAGGATTGAAAATTGGGGGAGGGGGCTCACTGGCTCGGGGTATCGACTGTTTGTTTTCTTTTTGGACTAGCGACTTGCGACTCGCGGGGGGATTGCGACTTGCCGACCGACGCACGCCGGGTACGATGCCATTCGGTGTCACCCAGTCACCCAGTCATTCCACGCCCCGCCGAGGTGGGTGTGTTCAACACAAGACCTAGAACACCTTGAGCAGATGACGCTCCAGGATGTTCTCGGTAACATTCCGGCCCACGACCTCTGCGTTATCGCGCAGGGCGTCCAAGTATTGCTCACCCATATCGGCGGCCACCTTGTAGCCGACATGCAGCAGTTGTCTGAAGTTGGGATTGTAGCGTTCACATGACTGATCATGCCGGAGCGTAGACGCGTACGTCTCGCCGTCCCAGCGGTTCACCGCTTCGGCTGAAGGCAGTGCGCTCTTATCAATGTCGATCACCGTGGCATAGGGCGCGCAGAGCGCATCAAATTTATCCAGGGAACGGCTGTAGACGTTCCGGGCAATATCCAGCCCGGTGCCCCCAGACTCGGCAAGCCCGATCAGCTCCTCAAGCCAGGTCGTCCCTGCCGTCTTGAGATGCAGGCCCGCATCGTACTTCTTGATGGCCTTCTGGATTGGCGCATAGATGGAGAACTTGTCACTGCCGCTGTGCACGCTCAGTTTGAGGTTCTCGGGTAGTGAAAACTCCTTCACCGCGAATCTGATGACCGCCAGATCGTCATTGAACTCTTTCTCAAAAGCCGCAACGTCGCCGACATAGTCCACGCCCTTGTTGAAACGGCCGGTGAATTTCGGGGCGATGGTCTGCGCCGGAATGCCCTCGTCAGATATGGCCGCCAGAATGAACAGCATATCAAGTGGCGTCTGCGGCAGATCCGTCTCATCCATCGAGACCTCGGTAACAAAGTTCTCTGCGCCTTTGGACGCTTCAACTTTTTGATATATCGCTGCCGCCTGCTTGATCGCATAGAGATACTTCGACGCGATCCTGGTAATCTCCTCCTTGCTGACACACAGCTCGCCGTCGATCCCCTCGATGGAGAACGGTTCCGTGAAACGGCTGTGTTTCTCGACAAAAGCCGCGATATCACCTTCATCGGCAGGCTGTCCGGTGAAATCGGCTACATCCAGCGTGAAGAAGTCACTTGCGGCGATGAAACCATCGACATTGTCACGGTTTATGTGATCGGCATCCACATGGTAGGAGCCAGCCCAGTCCGCAGCCGATACTGCCGCATCAGCAGCAGCCCTGACATCACCTGGCGCTGTCCCGATGATCTCATGCTCGCGATTTGACTTATTCCAGACCGGAACAACATTAATGCCTTGCGCTTTCGCTTTGATAAACGCTGCAAGCTGCGCCGATCCCTGGCATCCAAACCTGTCCCCCACACCCATGCTGTATTTTTCTAGTTTCATAGTGTTCCCCATAATTAATCAATGCACGTTTCTGTCAAGAATTGGCAGCGCCTGAGGTTGTCAATATTCTGTTAATCATAGGGTTATAGCGCAACTGCTGTTCTCCCCGCTTTTCACTTAGTCCCACACCTAGTCGCCACTCTTAGTCGAGTACACTTAATCCAACTGCCTAGTCGCTGCTCAAGGACCAATAACTAAGCAGTTCGACTAAGGGTATCCGACTAGGTGTGGGGACTAAGTATTTCGACTAAGAGCTCTCTCCGTTTTCATTACTTTTCATAGAACTTCTGACACTACCCAGCGCCCAATAACCAATCAGTCAACTGCACATCATCCCCCCAGTGAGACCAGTCCCACCAGCAGCAACACCACTGCTGCTGCCGCTAAGCATGAGAGAATGAACCCTATGGTATCCGTCTTATTCCATTTGTTGAATTCCAGGTCCGCACCGGGGCCGAACATGTTTTGATCATCAAAACGGCGCGGATCTGCATACGAGAGCTTGAGCTGCCGTTCGTCCTCATCCGGCTCACTTTCGACTGGCGTCTTCATCTTTACGAAGAAACGGTCAAGCAACGCCTTGTCGTCACGGCGTGTAAACAGTGAGACCACAACCAGGATCAGGAACGGAACGCTCGTCCGGATCAGGATGCGGATTGTTTCGTTAAGCGCGTAGGGATTCTTGCTCAGATCAATGCCCATCCTGTCGAGCAGGACCAGTTCCAGGCTCAGTAGCCCGCTGCCTTGCTTACCGCCATCACCGTTCACTTTGATGCCCTGCGTCCAGAATATCGAGCGGCTCGCTTGAGTGTATGTGCGCGTGTAGGTGTCGCCCACCTTGAGCGCTTCCGGCTTTTCGCCGATCCTACTCACGTTCCATTTCTCTATGACGCCCACGCGCTCCTCAACATCCATCTGAGTCACCGCGTATTCGCGGACAATCTCTCGCGATTCGGTCATCTTCAGTAGCGATTCATCTGTTCTCTGTGATGGCGCAAACTTGGGTAGCATCATCGGCAGGAGAAAGAAGATCACCATGGTTATCACGATGGACGCCCACGCGGCCGGACGCGTCGCGCGCCGCCATTTCATGCCCACCCAGAACGCCGCTGCGACCATCACATTCAGCTCCCACCAGAATTTGAGCTGCTGCAGAATGGTATCGAACTGCGTGGCAATCAGCGCTCCGCCGATGACGACCAACCCGCCCGCCACACGGCCCACGGTCACGTAATGATGCTCCGACTTTCCCTTGGCCAGCGGTCGATAGATGTTATGCGTGAGCAGGCTCGATGCGGTAATCATCATGCAGTCGGCCGTGCTCATGAGCGCTGCCATCAGGCAGGCGATCATCAGGCCGACCAGTCCGATATTCAGGGGCCCGAGCAGGTCGAGCGTGGCATAGCCCCAGATCAGATCAGGATTGTTCACCTTGCCGTGATAGAGCACCACGGCCAGCAGGGCGAAGCACCCCCAGAGTACGGTGCAGACACGCTTCATGTAACTTCCGACCACAAAGCCAAATCGGCATTCGTACTCGCCTTTGGCCGATCCATTTGCGGTCAGCATGTTGGGCTGAATCATCACGTTGATCGTGATCATCATCGTCAAGGCCGCAATATAGTACCACGTGAAATCTTGGGTTACCGGCGATCCGAATATCTCGAAATAGGACTGCGGCAGCCGTGTATGCATGACATTCAGCGCACCCATTAGCCCCTCGCCGCCATACGTCGCGGTGATTTGTGTCCAGGCAAACGGGAACAGCATCAGGGTGAGAATAATGATGAAGATTCCCTGCAGGGTGTCCGTTAGAAACGCGGCCTCCAGTCCGCCGGCTATGGCATAAAGCATCACCACCACGCACACGATCCAGATCAGGATGTCCGGATTCAGGTGAAAGAACATCTTCCGCGGGTTCTCTAGGCGCAGCTGCTCAAGTTCGCCACTCTCAGCCGCAGTGAGGGTATGGACCTCTTTGGCCTCCAGCGCGTCCAGGCGCATGGCCTGCGTGTATTCCGCCTTTTCCGCCACGCTATGCTGCTCGACCGTTTTCGGGGTCAGCGCAACCACGGTCTTCGTCATGGCGGCGAAGCCGACGGATATGATGGTCATCATGCCGATCACGCCGATGATCGCGTAGAGGCCCGCCATCCGTTTCGATCCGTAACGTTCCTCGAAGAAATCGCCCAGTGATATCAGGCGCAGACGGCGCATCCAGGGAATGACCATCCAGTACATCGGGGTGGCGAACAGATACAGAAGCGAACTCCAGACCCCGGCGATACCATTACTGAACGTGGTGGTCGTCACCCCAACCGCGTTATCCGCGGATGTGCCCTGCCCAAAGGCGGCAAAGGTCTGGATGAATTTCCCAAACTTGCGGCCGGCCAGGAAGTAGTCTGCCTGATCCTTGATGCGCCGCGACGACCAGACCCCGATCGCAATCACGACCACGAAGTAGCCAATAATGACGGCGATATCAATTACTGCTAATCCAAACATAGTTGTCTCCCTTTAATGGTCCTTCCGGGTTTTCCGGGTGTTTCTTCATTGGGTACAGGAGACAGCGCTCTCGGCCAATCTGCCTATACAGGGGATTCGACAACGATCAGGACAAGGATCGGGACTACGATACAGAGACGACGATCGTGACAACGATCGCGACAATGATAAAGCGGGAAACGATGCGGACGGACAGACAAAAGGCCACACTGTCCGCATCCACTCCCGCTCCCCATCGTTGTCTCGATCTTAGTCCCGATCGTCGTCCTCCCATCCTTGT
>JABGOW010000075.1 GCA_018645275.1 Verrucomicrobiota bacterium | reverse complement strand
AACACATCTAACGAGCGACGAGAGGAACCCTAGCAATGTCAATTATACATGATCTTCTGTCTCGGGCCACGGCAGCCGGTGCATCCGACATTCACATCAAGACCAACCAGGAGCCCTTCTACAGGGTCAACAGTGAGCTGACCGAAAGCGGGTTTGAGCCCCTGTCACGCGATGCTGTCATGGCCATCATCAACGATATCATCCCTCCCTATCTTCGCGACAGCTTCGACAACGATCACGAGGCGGACTTCTCGCATGCGGAGGAAGGGGTTGGCCGCTTCCGTGTGAACCTTTTCATGTGCCAGGGATCACCAACGCTGGCGCTTCGCCACGTCAAAGACAAGATTCCTTCGTTCTCGGATATCCACGTGCCCGAGGGAGTCGCCGCCCTCGCCCATATACAGCGGGGCATCGTGCTTCTCAGCGGCACGACAGGAAGCGGAAAGTCGACGACACTTGCCGCAATCCTAGGAGAAATCAACAGGACCCAGCGACGACGCATCATCACCATCGAAGACCCCATCGAGTATGTCTTTGAGGACGATCAATCCATTATCACGCAGCGCGAAGTCGGACTCGATACCATGAGCTTTGAGAGCTCGCTGAAGCACCTTATGCGTCAGGATCCAGACGTCATTCTGATCGGGGAAATGCGCGATCCAACCAGCATTCGAACCGCTTTTCTGGCGGCTGAGACCGGGCATCTCGTACTCTCAACTCTGCACGCGGGGACGGCGGACCAGGCCATACCACGAATCCTCGACGTTTTTCCGGCAACAGAGCATGCCTCCACCCGCATGGCAGTGGCGGCAAACCTGCGTGCCGTTGTCTGCCAGCGACTTATTCCGGCCTCAGGCGGTGGGGTGGTTCCGGCGGTAGAGATTCTGATCAACACCTCAACCGTGCGCAAGCTCCTGGAGCAAAACCAGCTTGAGACACTGGGAGCCGCCATCGAAACAGGAGGAGAGGACGGCATGCAGTCATTCAATCAGTCAATCTATGAACTCATTAAGAGCGGAGCCATCACAGAGGCCGACGGCATGCTCTATGCCACCAATCCCGAGTCACTGCGCATGAACCTTCAGGGCATCTTCCTCGATGAAGGCAAACGAATCCTCGGGGGATAGCGGGCTCGGGCCGACGGCATGCCGGGCGGATCCAGGCGCCGGAGCATCCCCCGGTTCATTGCATCTTCCACTGAAATTGGTAGCATGGGTACCTTTGCGCATTGAAGCACCCCCTGCGGAAAGACACTAGAGGAGACTTAGCCATGTCAGACAAACGGCGCGTCGTAGTCACCGGCCTCGGAGCCGTGTCTGCTTACGGAATTGGAGCGAATGTCATTTGGGATGGCATGGAGGCCGGCAAGACCGCCATCAAACCTCTATCCCAGATCGATACGAGCGGGCTCAAAACCTCCGTGGGCGCAACAGTGGATCGCGAAGCTCTGCAACATGAACTCCAGGCCATTCGCCTGCGATACACGGACATCACGGTGAGCTC
>JABGOW010000130.1 GCA_018645275.1 Verrucomicrobiota bacterium | reverse complement strand
GAGATCTATATAACGAGACTAAAACGACCTGGCCTTATTGGCCAGTAAAGGAGCACTGCTGATCGTTGAATACGATCAATGAATGACTCTTAGGCTGTGCGCTCTATGATCAGCGCTTGTGTCCTAGATTGTGTCCTTCAAATAGCACGGTATTGCACCCTGATTCATAGTCTCAAACAAAGGGCGGCAATTCCTCGACACCGCCCCAAAAACACCTAAATACCCAAAAACACAAAGAAAAAGGGCCGAAACCGTAGTTTCGACCCTCTTAAATTGGTAGCGGGAGTTGGATTTGAACCAACGACCTTCAGGTTATGAGCCTGACGAGCTACCGGGCTGCTCCATCCCGCAATCACATGTGCGCTCTCCTCAGAAAGCAGCAGGTAAGATACCGCTTTGCTCAGAGATTGCAACCCCAAATCAAATCTTTTTTTGCTACCGCGTTGAATGCCTATTCCGTGTCGGCGTAGGAGGCGGTAATCACGAGCGTCTTCTCTCCCATACTCGCGGCTGCAAAAGGCTCACCGAGCGAGAGACGCGCACTTGGTGCAACGAAGAACTCTGCGACTTCATCGTCAGACTCGTGATGGTCGCCATACGCCTCACGCCCTTCACATGTACACCCCTCTTCGTCGGCATATATGGCGGGGGAGAGAACAAACATGCATAGGGGGATCGCCGACAGCAGAACGCGTTTCATGATGACCTCCGTGTTATGGGTTGCAGCCGTAAGGATGCTCACACGTAAACGGTATTCCATCAAGCGTTTCGACTACTATGGAGATCCCTCGGCCAGCTCGGGATGACACAATGCGTATGCGGTGTGTTCGCAAATTTCTGCCGCATATCGTGTTATCTAGAAGCTGAATGACCCTGAGTGAGAGATAGGCACGCAGAATTACCCGATTGACGAAGGCAATTCAAAACGACAGTATGCGGGGCTCATGAAAGTAATACTATCCAGTCTATTTGTTGTCGCGAGCTGCATTCTGCTGCCCTCAATGGGGTGCGCAACGATTGGTGGCGGCTCTGCTGAACCTACGGTACGTCTCTCAAATGATGGGCGTATCTATGTCGGAAAAACCTACACGGGGCTCACGAGGCTCGTATCCCAACTGAAAGCCAACAAGGTTAAGCCTGGGGAACGTATCAGCATTGAGATCCCACACAACACCTCTCAAAACGCGATCTCGGCAATCGGTCGGGAGTTGAGCAGCAAGGGCTATCGCCGCTTTGCTTTCAACAAGCCGCTCAAAGCCTCATCGCAAAAGGGCCTTGATCCGCTGATCAGGCACCTTGAGAAGGAGTAGGTTCCGAGTTCCGGGTTATGGGTTCCGGGTTATGGGTTCCGGGTTATGGGTTCCGAGTTCGGGGTTCTGACGCTACCGCACTCCACGGACGTTTGGATTTCCCATTTCAGCGTTGCCAGTTGGCTTTCGGCCTGCGCAGATTCCCCATTTCAGCTTTCAGCTTTCCCCATTTCAGCTCTTCCCCATTCCCCTACCCCACGAAGTTCCGTGCATTCTGGAACATTCTGAGCCAGGGGCCCTCATCGCCTGTGAACAGGCCGTCGGGGCTGTAAGAGGGCTGCAGGGAGCGGAAGACCCGCTCGGGGTGCGGCATCATGATGGTCACACGTCCGTCGGTCGTGGTTAGCCCTGTGATGCCGTCGGCGGAACCATTGGGGTTGAAGGGATAACGCTCGGTCGGAACGCCATTGTTGTCCACGTACCGAACACTCACCAACTCACCAGAGGTCACCGCCTCCTGCGATCCTGTGTTTTCAAAGTTTGCAAAGCCCTCACCATGCGCTACCGGAATACCGATGCGTGAGCCCTCCATTCCCTTGAAGAATATGGAGGGCGACGGCAGGACCTCCACGGTCACATAGCGGGCTTCGAACTGCTCGGAGCGGTTTCGAGTAAACTCAGGCCAATGATCAGCCCCGGGAATGATATCCTTGAGCTGCGAGATCATCTGACAGCCATTGCACACGCCGAGGGCAAACGTCTCAGGGCGAGCGAAGAAACGGGCAAACATGGCCTTGAGCTCGGGATTAAAGAGGACCGATTTCGCCCAACCGGATCCCGCGCCGAGAACATCTCCGTAGGAGAAACCGCCGCAGGCCACCAGCCCCGCAAAATCGTCCAGCGTGGTACGCTTGCTCAGCAAGTCAGTCATGTGCACATCCACGCACTCGAACCCGGCACGATCGAACACCGCCGCCATCTCGACCTGACCATTGATCCCCTGCTCCCGGAGGACTGCCATCCTCGGGCGCGTCGTCGAAACATGCGGGGCGGCCGGGTCGAAGGTCAGGGCGAATTGCATGCCCGGATCGTCCTCATCAAGAAGATTATCATACTCCTGCTGGGCACAGGCGGGGTTGTCACGTAACGCTTGCATGCGGAACGTCAGCTCAGACCACGTACGGTTCAGCGTCGTCACAGACTCACCGAAGACCTCTGCGCCCTGCCATGTCACGGACACTTGTTTACCATCAGTCGGCTGACCCACGACATGTGACACCTCTGCTAGTCCGTGCCTATCGAGCACCTTAAGCACAGAAGCGCACTGGGCTGCCGCCACCTGAATCACCGCCCCGAGCTCTTCGCTAAAGAGGATCTCAATGGGCGCATTGCCAAGACCGTCGAGCGCAACTTTCACGCCCCGGCGTCCACCAAACGTCATCTCCGCAAGCGTGACGAAAAGACCACCATCTGAGCGATCGTGGTAGGCCAGGAGTTTTTCGTCGGCGACAAGCTCCTGCATGGCTCCGAAGAACTTCACAAAGAGCGCGGAATCGTCCAAGTCCGGGCAGACATCGCCCACCTGGTTGTAGACTTGAGCAAACGCTGATCCGGCCATGCGATTCTTGCCCTGCCCCAGATCTATGAGAATAAGCTGAGAGTCTCCCGGCTTCAGGTCCGGGGTCACCGTCTTGCGCACATCCGTCACGGTTGAGAATGCACTCACGATGAGACTCAGTGGTGCGATCAGCTTCTCGGACACGCCGTCGGAGGTATCCCAGACCGTCCGCATTGAGAGCGAGTCCTTGCCAACGGGAATGGCAATCCCCAGTTCAGGACAAAGCTCCATTCCAACGGCTTCGACCGTTTTGAAGAGGTTGGCGTCCTCACCGTCCTCGCCACAGGCACACATCCAGTTCGCTGAAAGCTTGATTTTTTCGATGCTGCCAATGGCCGTCCCCGCCATATTGGTCAGCGCTTCGCCGATGGCCATGCGCCCTGAAGCAGGCGCTGACACGATTGCCAGATTCGTGCGTTCTCCCATGGACATGGTCTCGCCATGGAACGTGTGGTGGGAAGTCACCGTGACCGCCGAATCGGCAATGGGCGTCTGATAGGGCCCCACCATTTGGTCGCGCGCCACCATTGCCGTGATGCTACGGTCGGCGATGGTAATCAAGAAAGTCTTGTTCGCAACGGCGGGCAGCTGAAGCACCCGCGTTGCGGCATCCGCCAGCTCAATCCCCTCGCAATCCAGCGGCGCGTGCTCTTCAACACGTGTGGTAACATCGCGCAACATTTTCGGGGGTTTGCCCAAGATCACGTCAACGTCGATATCAATGGGGTTATTGCCAAAATGTTCATCTTCAAGCGTCAGGTGGTGATCGCCGGTCGCCTGTCCAACGACGGCAACGGGGCAGCGTTCGCGCTCGCACAGCGCGAGAAAGCCGTCGAGCTCGTCGGCACTCACGGCAAGGACGTAGCGCTCCTGCGCTTCGCAGCACCAGATCTCCATCGGACTCATTGAGCGATCTTCGTTGTTGATGTTGCGGAGCCAGAACTTGCCACCCGTCTCCGCGACCAGCTCCGGGCAGCCATTTGAGATTCCGCCAGCCCCAATGTCATGCACACTCAAAACGGGGTTCTTCTCGCCCAGTGCAATGCAGGCGTCCACCACCTCCTGGCAGCGACGTTCCATTTCAGCATTTCCGCGTTGAACGGAATCAAAGTCCAGTTCCGCAGCATTGCTGCCGGTATCCATTGACGAAGCGGCCCCTCCCCCGAGGCCAATTCGCATCGCGGGACCTCCGAGTTGGATAATGAACGATCCCTCCGGAATGTCGTGCTTCTCAACGTGGATACGTTTGAGGTTGCCCATACCACCGGCGACCATGATCGGCTTGTGGTAACCGCGGTAGCGGCCATTGTAGTGCTGCTCGTAGGTCTTGAAGAGACCGCAGAGCTGAGGGCGGCCAAACTCGTTGCCAAAATTGGCGCCGCCAATGGGACCCTCCGTCATAATCTCGAGCGGCGTTGCCAGCCGTTCAGGAAACTCAGCAAACTCCTGCTCCCAAGGCATCGGAAAGCCAGGCACGCGAAGGTTCGAGACCATGAAGGCAGCGATACCGGCCTTGGTCTTGCCTCCTATACCCGTCGCACATTCATCTCGAATCTCTCCACCAACGCCAGTAGCTGCCCCAGGAAATGGGCAAATGGCCGTCGGGTGATTGTGCGTCTCCACCTTCATCAGCATGTCAACAATGCCGGGGACAAACTCATAGACATTGCTGCCATCGCGACGCACTTGGAACCACGAATCCTCGGCCCCTTCCATCACACCAGAGTTGTCCTTGTAGGCAATCAGCGTGTTGCCCGGGTTCAGCTCATGCGTATTGCGAATCATGCCGAAAAGGGTCTTCACTTTCGTCTCGCCATCCACAACCCAGTCCGCGTTGAAAATCTTGTGGCGACAGTGCTCCGAATTGACCTGCCCGAACATGACCAGTTCAACATCCGTAGGATTGCGCTCAATGCTCTGATAAGCTTCAGAAAGATAGACGATCTCGTCTTCGCTCAGCGCGAGTCCCATCGCCACGTTGGCCTCACGTAGGGCATCGGTGCCCTTGCCCATCACATCCACAGCAACATAGGGCGCAGGTTCCATATGCTGGAAGATGTCGGACACATCGGCGTAGAGCCCTTCGGTCATGCGGTCGTGAAGGAGATCAGCAACCGGGGCGACTTCATCAACGCCCAGCACTTGGCTGTCGGCATGGATCAGCCGGTAGAGAATGCCCCGCTCCACGCGCAATACACCTGTCAGTCCGCAATTGTGAAAGATATCCGTTGCCTTGGATGACCAGGGAGAGATCGTGCCCTTTCGAGGTGTCACAAAGACCCCCTTGGTACTACCGAGCGCACCCGAGGCCCCGAGCAATGCGTACGTCTTCTCAAGTACGTCAGCGGGGGGCTCCCCATCACATTCTACGAAGTACACGTACTCCGACTCAACCGCCTCAATGCCCAGCGCGGGGGCAGCGGAGCGTAGAGCATCAACAAGGGCCTGCATACGAAAACCGGAGTGGGCGATTGCGCCCTGTAAAATCAGAGGTGTCACACGAGCTCTCCTGTTGGAATGGCTGGAAAACCTGTTCATATCACGAGCAGACTTGCCCGTCAACGTTGACAGAACATGATTGCAGCTTCATGCTGCATTTCATGTACCATTCCTGCCAAATCTCACCTATGAGGAACTGACGCCATGCCACACGAAACGGACAACCATGTTGAGTTCAAGGATCGAAAAGGCATGCTGATTGCATTTGGCATCCTCCAAATACTCCTTGGCACCTTCTGCGCATTTCTGCTGGGGACAATGTTGCTCGCTATGGTCGCTTCCCAAGCGCTTCAGGGGGCCTCCGCTACAACGATGACTGCACGTACGATGGTCCCGGCTCTGCTCATGTACAGCGCACTCGCCGTCTGGTTCATCTGGATGGGCATTGGATCACTCAAGGCCCGCCGCTGGGCGCGTGCGCTCTTGCTCGTGACATCGTGGCTCTGGCTCATTTCCGGGATCATCGGGCTCGCCTTTGCGCTGTGGGCCCTGCCCGAGATGTACGGTCACTTCGACGAGGGAGGCCAGGTGCCGAAGGGCGTCGTGGCTTTCATCCAGTATATCACACTAGGGTTCATGGCATTCTTCTATGTCCTCGTGCCCGCCAGTTTCGTCCTCTTCTATGGAAGCAAACACGTGAAAGCAACCTGCGAACACCGCGATCCACAGGTGCGCTGGACTGACGCATGCCCTCTTCCCGTTCTTGGAGTGAGTGTCATGGCCGCGACAGCGGCCGCCTGGCTTCCTACCATGGGCCTTTACGGATGGGCGCTCCCCTGGTTCGGACGTGTCATCAACGGCACGGCAGGGGCCACCGTCGCCATGCTGTTCGCCCTTCTCCTCGCATACGTGGCCTGGGGAGCTTATCGCTTGCGACCCGCCGCATGGTGGTGCGCAACACTACTGATTATCGTGTGGGGAGGATCGACGCTCATGACATTCTATCGCGTCGGGCTTGCCGCCTTCTACGAGCACATGGACTTCCCGGCAGAACAGCTCGAACAGGTGAAGTCGCTTGCGGAGATGCAGTCGTCCACGACAATGTTGCTCGCGGGGGGCTGGTTCATGGGTGCGCTCGTATACCTTGCCTACGTGCGACGGTACTTCCATGCAGGCACGCCAGCGCATAATGGCGCTCATCGTGCATAGCGCCAGATCCGAGTCATCTCTGGGGAGCTCTTCTAGTACAGCAAGCGGCCGCAGAAACCGCAGACGACCATGTCCGCCCGCTTCTTGGCATCGTGCTTGAGATAGGGCGGCAGCGTCATATGGCATCCACCGCAAACACCATTCGCCGTCGAAACCAGGGCCCCGCCCTTCTTGCTGTTGAAAATGCTCTCATATCGCAGAAGCCAGGCCGGATCAATTTCAGCGGCGGCCACTTTGCGTGCAGCGGCCTCTTCATCCATTTCAGCCTGCAGCCCAGCGAGACGCTCGTCCAGGTCTACAATATCCTCTTGAACTTCGGCATCTTCGGCATCAAGTTCCTTGCGGCTTGCTTCCACAGCCTTCCGAGCGCTCTCAATCTCAGACATCACTTCAAGCTCGCGATCCTCGGTCGAGCCAATCGAACGCGTGATCAGATCAATCTCGTTCTCCATCGCCTTGAACTCTTTGTTCGTCTTGAGCTCAAGCTGCTGCCCACGAAGTTTGGCGATCTTTTCCTGCTTCGATGCCGTCTCTACCTCTAGCTGCTTCAGCGCGGACTGCTTGAGTTTCAACGCCTCTTCGGCTTCCACCAGCGCGGCCTTGTGCCCATTCAGCCGCTCAAGTTCCCGATCCTTCCGCACTGGAATATCATGGGTTTCCTTCTCAAGCTGTAGCATCCGACTATCATGCTCCTGTACAACCAACAGTTGCTCTATCGTACTCAAGCGACCACCTTTCAGGGGCTTCCCTGTAATTATATAAGCATTTGATATATCGGAACTTACGAAATATCACCAAACATGATTCTGACAACGGCTTAGAAGTCTACCCCAGCAATTCCTCACGTGTCAACCGCAAGAAATCCCGCAGAGGCAAGGGAGGCGAGATCAACCCCTGTAGATGTTGGGACCGACGAGAGATACCGCTGCACATATTTTCCAAACATATCCGTCTCAAGGTTCACGCTGTCACCGGCTCTCCGCTCCCGCAGACTCGTGTGATCCCACGAAAAGGGGATGATGTTCACGGCAAAGCGATCTGCCGATACCATCGACACCGTCAGGCTGATTCCGTCGATCGAAATGGAGCCCTTTTCCACAATCCCAGCCACGATCTCGGGCTCACATGAAACCGTGACCACGCGATCCCGACCAGCCGGTTGAATCTCGGCAATACGCCCCACCGCATCAATATGCCCGGAGACCATATGCCCCCCAAGGCGATCACCAAGTTTCAACGCACGCTCCAGGTTCAGAGCCGCCCCTGCGGCCTTCTGGCTGAGATTGGTCCGCGTCAGCGTCTCATCAAGAATATCGCACGTAAACGAAGTGTCATCGTAGGCTGTGACCGTCAGACAGGCGCCCTGAACGGCTACGCTTTCTCCAAGCACGAGCGGCACATCCCAAGCAGGGCACGCAATGACAAGCGAAGCCCCGCCCTGTGAGCGCTCAAACCGTTTCAACTCGCCCACCGCTTCAATCAAACCCGTAAACACACGCCCACCTCAAACTTTCGAATTGTTTCCCGCCGGCACGGCACGAATCCATATATCGGCACCAACCGCCCTCGATTCGACAAACCGGAGCTGAGGACCGTTCACCAGCGACCAGCCCTTGCCCCCAACCACGGGACACCCTCCCCCGCCCAATAGTGAGGGCGCAACAAAAAACTCAAACGCATCCACATGCCTCTCGCTCACAAGCTGTGAGGCCAATTCGCCACCGCCCTCGCAGAGCACATGGAGTAGGCCCGCCTCACCAATCCGCTTCAGCAGCACTCGAAGCGAAACACGCTTTCCACGGCCACAGCGCCAAACCGTGGCGCCCGTGGCACAATACGCAGCCACGCGTCTCTCGGAACAAGCCTGCGTCGTGGCGACAAACGTATTCGCAGCCTGACCATCCGTGAAGATCTGCGCACCCGGAGAGATGCGACCAGTGGAGTCCACGACAATCCGCTTCGGATTGCGTGACGCCACAGAAGACCAGCGCAGCCCGGGGTTGTCCTGAACCGCTGTCGAGCAACCAACCAGAATCGCGTCTGAACGTTGCCGGAGTCGGCGTACTTCACGGCGCGCAGCAGGCCCCGTAATCCACCGGGAAGCTCCGCGATGATCTGCGATTCGCCCATCAAGCGTCATGCCCATCTTGAGCGTCACAAACGGCATCTGGGTCGTGATCCATTTGGCAAACGGGGCCAGGATTGCCTCCCCCTCTCGCCTGCAGACGCCCTCGGTCACGGCAATACCGGCAGCCCGTAGTTGACGGAGCCCGCGGCCACGGTGAAGCGGGTTGGGGTCCCGTACGGCCACGACAACGCGGGGGATCCCGCATGACATGATGAGCTCGCTGCAGGGAGG
>JABGOW010000061.1 GCA_018645275.1 Verrucomicrobiota bacterium | reverse complement strand
ATGATTTTGGTTGCGACGGCCGCCTGGCTGATCGCCATTCGTGTGAACTCCATGCTGGTCGCCATACTGGGCATCGCGGGTGGCTTTATGACCCCCGTATTGTTGAGTACCGGGGCCGCCAATCTGCCCGTACTTTACAGCTATATGCTCCTGCTCAATCTGGGTATTCTTGCGGTTTCCCACTCGAGGCACTGGCCAATCCTGAACTACCTGGGCTTCATCCTCACCTACGTCATCTTTCTTGGCTCGCTGGATGCTTATGAGAAGTCTGAATTCCCGCTGGCAATATCGTTTCTGAGTGCCTTTTTTGTGATTCACTCGGTGATTGTCTATCTCTACAACATCCAACGGCGGCGTCCATCGACGGCGCTTGAGCTTATCCATCTAATCGTCAACGCTTGTCTCTTTGGCGGCATTGCGTATGGGCTCATCAGGGGCGCGCATGGCCGTCCGTACCCGGCCATTATGTCGGTTGGCATGGCGGTCTTCTATATTGGGCATGTTGTCGTCTTTCTAAGGCGGAAGCTGGAGGACCGAGGGCTGTTGGTAGCGCTAATTGCCCTGGCGGGCGCCTTCACCACATGGACGCTACCGCTCGTCTACGAAAAGGAAAGCCTGACCATCGGTTTCGCCCTTCTCGCGCTGACCTTGCTCTGGATCGGGAAACGGATTGGCTGCCGCTTTATGGAAAATCTGAGCCAGCTCCTCTACCTTGTCGTGTTCGTGCGGCTCTTCGGGGACATGAATCGCAACTTCGGGGGAGGAGGCGTCGTGACGGGCTCTGCCTACTGGCACGCCATGTTTGATCGCCTCTGGACATTCGGGATTGCGATTGGGTCTATTGCATCTGCCTTCTACCTGGAGCGGCGGAAGCCGAGGGAAGCACCTTTGGTCAGCGCTTCAAGTGACACCGGTCGGCTTCTCTCTGCCTCGGCAGGCAAGCAAGTGTTCTACTGGAGTACGGTTGTGTTCCTGTTCCTGTTCTTGCATCTTGAGATCAACGCCATGTTTGGGATGTGGGATGCGTTTCGCTTGCCGGCCCTGACGGTCTTGTGGTGTGGCATGGGCGCCTACTTTCTTTGCAAGGTCTGTACCAGCAAGGCACCTAGCCCGGCGATGCTCACGGCCCTGGCTGTGTTTGCGCTGGGCGGTTTTATGAAGATCCTGAGCTTCGATCTGGCCGCTTGGAGCTTCTGTGAGTTGGGCTACTACAATATGGCCTATACGGGTCAGGCGGCTTTGGCTCGGATGATTGACTTCGGAAGTCTTCTGCTTCTACTGGGACTTGCATGGGCCTGGATTCCGGGGGTCTATCCCAGGTCAACCCGTGCAGCATTCGGGTACGGGGCGCTGGGGTTCGTCTTTCTGTACATGACGCTCGAGTTGAATAGCCTTCTGCATTGGTTGCTGCCCAAGTTTCAGAACGGTGGGATTACCTCGCTGTGGGCTGTGTTCGCGATTGGCTTTACGAGTGGCGGGATTTGGCGGAATGTCAAGCCGCTGCGGTATACGGGCCTTGTCCTCTTTACCGTCGTCGCAGGGAAAGTATTCTTCAACGACCTCGGGGGAATGCCGATGATCTTCAGGGTTGTCGCCTTCTTTGTGGTGGGGATAGCGCTCCTTCTTGGCTCGTTTGCGTATGTATTTGCCAATAAGAAATTCATGGTTGAAGAGACAAAGAATGGGGATGAGTAGGATGACACCGTTCAGACACGCGCTGGTTCTGGTTGCGATGGGTGCAGCCGTGGCACAGGCAAAGCCCGCCGATCTTGCGGTATATCCACACGCAAGGCACTTGGTGCCAGAGTCGCGCTCGGCTGAAGCGCTTGGCTCGTTCGTCTTGGATTCTGAGGTATTTGCTGGCACGCGCAATGACTTTGCCAACATGCGCATTGTTGATGATGCCGGGACTGAGATTCCCTTCCTGGTGAGGGCGCGAACCGAAGCCGTGACGTCGACGTCTGACAGGGTCATTCCGACCCGCGTGGAGGCAATTCGTGAGCTTCCGGGAAACCGGATTGAGATAGAAGTTTCTCGCCGTGGTCCCGCCATCGTTTCGCAGGAGATTGACCTCTCAACGCGTCTTCGGAATTTCGAGAAGCTTGTGACAATTCACGGAACCACCGACGGCAATAGTTGGAGTGAGATTGCCTCGGGAGTTCCCGTTGTGGACTACTCCCGCTTCATCGACTACCAGAAGACCCGGATCCCGTTTACGTCCGGAGCGTACAAACGCCTGCGGCTCGTGGTGTCCGATGTTACGCTGGAACGCGAACTTCCTTTCAAGAAAAAGGTCAGGGAGGCCCTTCATGGCAAGATAAAGAGCGAGTTCGTCGAGACGAGCTTCAAGACAGAGGATTTTCGTATAGACTCGTTTCGTCTATTGGGCAGACGAACAAGGGAAACGGGGCAACGTGCCGTGACAAGGAAGACCCCGATAGGGGACTTTCAGGTTGCCCAGGATGGGAGTAAGACCATCATCACATTCGCCGCGAACCGTGAGCCTGTAGGTGGAATCCGAATCGAGACTCCCTCAGTGAATTTCAGCCGACCGATGCTGGTCGAAGGTCGCAGCGGCGGGGGCGGCGGCGGATTCAAGTCCCTCTTTCGCGGTGTGTATAGTCACATTGCGATCGGTGACGTTCAGCGCGACCGTTGCACGCTTTCTCTTGCCATACCATCCCGCTGTGTCGAGTGGCGCATCACCATTGATAACAGAGACAGTCCAGCATTGGATATATCCGGAGTGTGGGTAGAGGAGCAGGTCAACGAAGCCGTGTTTCTTGGCACGCAAACGGCGAACTACAGGGTTGTGTATGGCGGCAGCAGTACAGTGCTTCCCCGATACGATGTTGCTACAATTCTGTCCACCGTGGGTAGAAGTCCTGTGGCAGCCTATCGGCTGGGTGAGTCCTTGGAGAATCTGGCATACGAGCGGTCGTGTTGGCGGCTACAGGTTGGCGGCAAGGCCGTACTCTCGGGCGCCATTCTCATGATGGTGCTTGCTTTGGGGTGGGGAATTGCCGTTGCTGCGAAGAAGGTTGACGTCGCGTAAGGCTGCATGTGGGGGCGCTGCCCGCAGGAATGCCGCTAACACAACTCCAGGAGTATCTCCAGTTTTGAGGTGGCATTCGTCAAGAGCACCTGTAAACACGAGGACATCCTGCTTTTGGAAAGTGAAACGGGAGAGTTATCTTGGTGTGTGGCAGAGATGCCCGCCCAAGGCGGGCAAGCCTCGACAGGCTCGGCATGACAGAAACTGGGGAACTGGGGAATGTCCACTAACACAGCTCGCCTTGCGCCCCCTTTTCGCGGTATACTGAACCAGAGAGGTGGTGGTTATGGGTACGATTTGCTCCATTCTTGCGCACGACGAGGATCTGGATGAACGCAACGAGCGCATCTATGATATGGACGTGGAAGAGAACTGCTTCACGTGTAAGCACCTTCGTGGAGACGAGCGCTCCTGTGATGCCTTTCCTGATGGCATTCCTTCCGTCTTCCTCTATCTGGACAAGGTGCACAATCGGCCTCATACCGGGGACCATGGCATTCGCTATGAACCGATTGAGGAGACGCATCGCGAGCATCCGGAGACGCGGGGCGACACGACGGCTTCATGACAGTCGGCCAAGCAGAGAAGGCCCTTCCATCCAGTGCTCAGGTCGCCTCATTTGCCGCTTGTGCACATGTCCTTCTGAAGCGCCGCCAGAATTCGGTGCACACGATGGAACTGCCGCCGCAGGCGGGGCACAGGGTGCTCAGGCCGAAAGAGGGTTTTGGACCCTCGTGATTGCAGGTTTGGCAGAGATATGAACCCCCACGATGTTTTGGGGATATGTCTTTGAGGTCTTGTGCATTGCTGTACATGATAGGGACGGATTCCTTGTTACGAACTCTGGTGAGTGTGACAGGGTTGTCCACACTGTGCAATCGGGGCAACCCTGATTCTGTCGTCAGAAGATTCCTACGCTGCCTAGCCCGAACATTTCGCCAAAGAGGCGAGATGTTCGGGCTAGGCAGAGCGTACTGCGGACGATTTGCTGCCGATAGATCGCATTCGCTGTTTGCATCTTGGCGAGGAGGGTCTACAATAGCTGCCAATCATTTCAGAATCGGGAGTCGCTAACATGGCAGAGCAGCAGGACGAGTCTTCATCACGTGAGTCCACATCGGCTGCGGGTGATTTAGTTTTTGAACTCAATTTTGTTCCACAGTGGGCTCGTAAACCAGCCGATGAAGTGCGATACGGGAGTTTCGATGATCACGACTCGGGGCGTGGCCGACGGGGAGCTCCCAGGGGGCGTTCGGGAGGCCGTGGTTCGCAACCGAGGCAGGATCGTGGCTCCCGTGACCGTCGTCCCCCGCGCCGCAATGATGGCGGTCCCCCACAGGATCGTCGAGATTCGTCGCCACGGGGTAGGGGCGGGCCGCCGCGTGCCCAGTCCAGCTACTCGCGAGAGCCGTCACGCGGTCGATCCTTTCAGGAGTCTGTCAGCAGTGTTCCGGTCAATGTTCGTTTCCTGCCTGAACAGAGCGCGCTGTCGGG
The DNA here is from genome assembly GCA_018645275.1 of Verrucomicrobiota bacterium. Taxonomy (GTDB): domain Bacteria; phylum Verrucomicrobiota; class Kiritimatiellia; order UBA8416; family UBA8416; genus JABGOW01. The sequence goes on along the minus strand of JABGOW010000061.1, from coordinate 4,351 downwards.
GCTGGTTCGGCAGGTAGCATCCACAAAAAGGGCATACCCCCTTATCGACTTGGCTTCGATTCTCATGTCGAAGCCGGGGTGTTGCTTTGTTAAGTTGGATGTCGACTCCCCTTCTCCAGAGGCGACGCTGTATCAGTGCAAGGAGTGCCGCACGATCTCGTCAGACCGTGGTCAGGTTGAGTCGCACATTATGTCGGATCACGTTGCGGTCTATTTCGACATTGATGAAGTGGAAGGCGAGAAGCCGTCTGGGACCTTTGTCTGTGTAGCCAAGTGCGGCTACAGTGGAATATTGTTGGGTCCTCCCAACCACCACAGCTACGCCGAGTCCGTTAGGCGCCTGCATACGGCTCGCTTCTCCAACATGGATTTCATCACGTACAAGGAGCGTATTCAGCTCTCCCACAATCCTGAGGATGTTGAGCGGTGGAAGGAAGAGGCCTCGAAGAGCGTGCAGTATCGGCTGAAGGAGGGCTCAGAGGAGGAGCGGGAGCCCATGGTTCTGACGAATGCTGAGCGCTATATGCGCGAGCATGTCATTCCCAGGATGGTTGCCGTGACCAAACGGGCGGTTGTCTCGGAGGATATTGCGCACGGGATCAAGGACCAGGGGATCAAGCGCGCGTTGCGCGATGAGTGGCAGCGTGAATCGCGTTTTCCGTTGAAGGTCTCATTTGCACTGCGTGCTGCTTTCAAACACAAGCATCTGCATGTCTTCAAAGCGGGTAAGGGGAAGGGCGTGAATTTCGTGACGGCGGTTGAGCCGGTTCCTCTTGATCCGTCCGTCGCCATTCCTTCGATTAAGGAAGTCCTCAGCTACTTGCGGGAAAACCCGGGTTGCACGCGACAGCAGATGGTTCAGGCGCTACGCCCGGAGGCGGAGGCGGATTCTGACGACGTGAAGGCTCTGCTGCAACCGCTCTACTGGCTTGTCGATCGTGGGCATATCATTGAGTTTTTCAATGGGACGCTGTCGGTGCCGCTGGGGCGGCACTAAAGCAGCCGCTGGTCCATTCCGCTTCGGTCGCCCTTTCTTGCTCACGGAACCCGAGGGCGGTATAGGTCTTGCAGACCTTATCGTACTGTTCGGTCAGGATCCCCGCCAGCAGGAGGTGTCCGCCTGGCCTAAGAACCGTTGCTGCGATATGCTCCGCATTTGCCAATAGCACAGGAGCGAGGATGTTTGCGGCTACGAGCGCGTAGGGTTGCGCGACCTCAAGCGTGGAAACATCTCCGATGGCAACCGAAACGCGTTCGCTCACGCCATTCTGAGCGAAGTTCGCCCCGGCAGTGCGAACGGCCTCGGGATCATAATCGAAGGCGAGAATAGGCGTGTATCCAAGTCTTGCAGCTGCGATTGAGAGGATTCCCGAGCCGCAGCCGAGATCGAGAAAGCTCTTTGGGGCTTCGCGTGTAGCGAGTGCATCCAGGAAACGAAGGCAGCCTTTTGTTGTTGCATGCTGTCCCGTGCCAAAGCTCATGCCAGGGTCGATCTCGATAACGCAATCCTCAGATTCCGGGGTGTAGGGCTCCCAAGAGGGCTTCGTGACAATGCGTTTGGAGACACGTTCGACATGGAAATACTGCTTCCATGACTCTTGCCAATCTTCGTTTCGAATGGTCTCAGTCGTCACCGTCCAGGTGTGTTCCTCCGCCACTGCCGCGAGCAACCCGCACAGTGTGGATTCGAGTTCGTCCGCCCTGCTGGCCGTGGCGAGAAACAGGTCGAAGCGAAGGTTATGATCGTCTGTTGCTTGCCACCGACTCGCTGCCACGTTGAGCGCAGTCAGTGCAGCATCAAGTGCTTCGCCAAGTTCTGGCGCTACGGTGATGTGAATGACATGGAGGCGTTCAGGAGAGGACATCAATCGCCAGCTCTACTTTGCCAAAGGGGGCGCTGACCTGGAATCCGGCAACGGCATCCGAAACCGTGTCGCGGATCTCACGCGCAATCTCGCATCCCATTGCAATGCCATCTTCGCGTGTCTTGCATGTCTTCATCCGCTCAATCACGGAATCGGGCACCTCAACGCCGGGGACTTCATTCTTCATGAACTCAGCATTCTTCAGGCTGACAAGTGGCCAAATGCCGGCCACGACAGGAATCGTCTTCGGGAGCTTGCTGGCCATGTCAAGAAAACGGAAGAGCGCTTCCGGATCGAATACGGGTTGGGTAATCGCATACTCTGCCCCCGCTTCGAGTTTGCGTCTGTAGCGATCCATTTCCCGGTCCATTTCGACAGCGCAAGGGTTCACTCCCACACCGATTAGAATGCCCGAGGGCGGTGCAATCGGGTTGCCCCCAATATCAATGCCGTGATTAAGATTCGTAGCCACTTGCGTGAGCCCGATAGCATCAACGTCGAAAACTCCCGTCACATCAGGGTAGTCGCCAATCTTGGGCGGATCACCCGTGATAATCAGAAGATTCGGAATCCCCGCTGCATCGCTTCCGAGGAGGTCGGACTGCATTCCGATGAGATTGCGGTCACGGCAGCAGTAGTGGAGGATAGGCTCAATGCCCACTTGTTGACGAATCGCGATTGAGGTCACCATGGGGGAGATGCGGGCACTAGCCCGGGGGCCGTCCGGAATATTGATGGCGTCGATGCCAGCGTGGTGGCAGAGCTCTACTCGCTCCAGCATGGGCTTCAGGTCGCTGGAGCGCGGCGGCGAGATTTCTATAGACGTTACCTTCTCTCCGCGTGCCAGCTTGCCTCCGAATCGCGATTTGCTAGCCATCGGGATGGCCTCGACGCTGAGGTCCTTTGGGACCATCGCTTTGATCTCGATGTGCTGCTTGACGCCACTAAGCGCATGCACGGCACTTGCTGCGTCCTGAATGTGAGTGGGCGTTGTTCCGCAACATCCGCCAACTCCTCGTGCCCCAAGCTCGATGAACTTCTTAGCATACTCCGTGAAGTACTCTGGCGTTGCCAGGTAGAGCATGCGGCCTTCAACTTCCTGCGGACGCCCGGCATTGGGCATGAAGACAAAGGGCTTGTTGGTCAGCGGAATCACCTTTTCAGCGGCTCGGTAGAGGGGCGCCGGCCCGGTGCCGCAATTGAGCCCAAGGGCGTCTACGTGCGGTGATGCCGCAACAAGCGGAACCGTGGCCTCAACGCGTCGTCCGCGGGCGGTCACTCCGGTGTCATCAATCGTGAATGATGCCATGATGGGGAGTTTCGTTTCTGCGGCGATCTCTGCTGCAAGCAGGAGTTCGTCGATGTTCGAGAACGTCTCGAGAAGAATGAAGTCCACACCACCGTCGGCAAGTGCCTGGGTGCATTCGCGGAAGGCGTCCTCTACCTGCTGCCGATGTTCTTCAGTGAGGAGCTGTCCCGCGCGGAGGCAGGGGCCTACAGAACCGGCGATATAGCGCTCGTCACCGGCCGCTTCCCGCGCAAGGCGTGCCCCGGCCAGGTTGATCTCGACGGTCTTCTCAGCCAATCCGTAGCCCTGAAGCCAAATTCGATTTGCACCAAAGGTATTGGTCTCAATGACGTCTGCCCCTGCCTTTACATATTCGGCATGGACGCTTCGCACGAGCTCAGGGTCAGTGAGGCACACTTCATCAAAGCAGCGGTTGATGAAGACGCCGCGGGAGTAGATGACGGTTCCCATGGCACCGTCGAAAACAACAGGCGCTGTTTGCATACGTTCAATGATTGTCGATTCTGGCATAAGGCCTACTCCAAGGGGTCAAAGTTATCTTTGGATACATAGCAAATGGGACAGACCCAGTCGTCCGGAATAGCTTCAAAAGCGGTTCCCGGAAGGACGCCCGCGGCGGGATCACCGGCAGCGGGTTCATAGATGTAGCCACAGTTGATGCAGATGTATTTCATGGTGCGATCAGCGTACGCCAACGGCGACAGGATGGAAAGCGAGAATCCTGGCGCGGGGTGATTGAGGTTCTCAGCCGTGAGGTCCTTGAAAGAGGGGCAGTTCTTGACGGGGAAGGGAAGGGAGCTACACTACCCAGATGCATCAGTTTCTTGCCTCTTTAGTCCTCTGTAGTGTGCTTCTTTCGGGGTGTTACCGGGAGCCTGAGCCGTCTGCCGGCATTTTGGCGCCCTCGGGGCCAGTTCGGATTGTTTCGCTGGCCCCCAATATCACCGAAGCGGTGTGCGCTGTTGGGGCCGGGGACCTGTTGGTTGGCCGCACCTCGGTATGCAATTACCCGCCCGAGATCTGCGACACTGTTCCTGTGATTGGGGGGTTTGGCAAACCATCGCTTGAGCTTCTTGCAAAGGCTCAACCGACGCTTGTGCTGGAGGCAGATCTTGCCGATGAGTCGGTGGGGCGACAGCTTGAGGCCATGGGGGTTCGGAGGCATCGGATTGTCTGT
>JABGOW010000394.1 GCA_018645275.1 Verrucomicrobiota bacterium | reverse complement strand
TGAGGGCCATAGCCATCACATACCGTAGGGATGATACCGCCGTCTGCGGAGGGCTCTTCTACGCGCGGTTTTGGAGTCTGCTCAGGAGGAATCTCGATATGGACGTCTGCGGTGGGTGTGACGTTGCCAACGGTGTTGGTGAGCATAACCCGTTCTGTTTTCGCCACGGTCGATGGGCGTCGCGGTTGTGCCGGTTTCATGTTGAAAAGCACCGCCGAGAGGCCGCCGATGATGGCGACCACCAACAGAATTAGCAGTACGAGAATAAAATAGGCCGCTTTGCGGCCCTTGCGACGTGGCTTGCCCATGGTGATGAGATCCTATGTATTTACGACAATTATCTCTAATTTAACTGTGTAGTGTCAAGGTCCGAGGCGTTTCCCCAGTTCTTGCTGGATAACCAGGCCGGAGATCCTTCGGCAAGCTCAGGATGACAATTCCCTCGGATTCTTCTGTCATGCCGAGCTTGTCGAGGCATCTTTGCACATGTAAGCGAATTCTCCTGTTTCACTTCCTTAAGATGGGATACGTCCTGTTTACTTGGATGCCTAGCGAACCACTACGCAAAGACGGGGATAGTCATGTTCAAGGTTCGTGCGGGGGAATGGTCTTGTCTGTAGCTTGCCTTTTGGCGCATAGTTCCCGGAGAGGTTACGATGACGTGGAAACGATTGAAGCGAAGTCCACCCAAGGGGCGGGCTGTTGGTGCCGTTGCCGAGGAGCTGATGTCCCAGCTGGGGACGGTTGTATTCTCGTGTGACGGTGCCGGGGGATACCCCCGTATCAGCTCCGTTCCTGCCTGGCTATACGATTTCGCGCCGGAGGAGAGTCGCATTGATGATATCCGCGATTTGCCTTTTGATTTTCTGGGTGTCTTTCTGGATGCGTGTGATGAAGCACTGCCGTATGAAGGGGCACTGCCTCCGCTCAGTGAGATATGGCATGAACGGGACAGGGCAGGTGTGGAACACAGTTTTTCCATACGTCTTGTGGAACTGGTATCCGAACCTCACCTGCTCCTGCAGTGCCTGGACAGGGATTTTGCAGAGCAACAGGCTGTATTTCAGCAGGCCAGGGATCAGAAACTGGTACTTGATGCCCTCAGCCGCGCCGAAGCCTCGTTGCGCGATAGCCAGCAGCAACTGGACCTCATCATGCGGCAGGCCCCTGCCGTGTTCTGGTGTACCGACGCGGATGGGCGCTTAACGTATTGTTCGGGGTCGGCTCGCGAGGTCTTTGCCGCAGGGCTGGAAAATTGGGTTGGGGAACCCATGACAGCGCTATTTCGAGAGGGAGAGGTGTCGGTCGAGCTTGTCGAGTCCGCGCATGAGATCGCCCTGGCGGGAGAGCCTGCCACGTTTGACGTACGTTGTGGTGAGCGGTCGTTCGACGTCCGCGTAGAGCCTCTCTACGCAGACGGTGGAGAGTCCCCCATCGGCGCCATCGGCGTCGGTGTTGAATCAACGGAGCGCGTCAAAGCCGAGGCGGATGCTGCCGCGGCTCTTCAGGCAAAAACAGACTTTGTGACCGGTATATCACACGAGATCCGAACGCCCATGAATGCCATCATGGGGCTGACCGAACTGGCGCTGGACTTGCCGCTCTCTCCGGAACAGCAGGTGTATTTGAAATCAGCGATCAGCTCTGGGGAATCTCTGCTGAGTGTCATCGACCAGCTTCTTGATTTCTCAAAGATTGAGCGCGGCAGTAGCGTTTTGGATCGGGTTCCGTTCTCGCTTAGTGAGTTGATGAGCGACGTCACCTCCGGGCTCGCCGTGCACGCGCACGGGAAAGGCGTTGAGCTCGTCACGCTGATAGACGAAGACGTGCCCGATGGGTTTGTTGGGGATAGCGGGCGTCTGCGCCAGATCCTGGTGAACCTTGCGGGAAATGCCATCAAGTTCACGCATGAAGGTGAGGTCTGCATCCGCATTTCGCAGGAGCAGGACGACTTGTCTGCCCCCCGCATGCAGCTTCATGTCGTGGTGAGCGACACGGGGATAGGTGTGCTCCCCGAAAAGCAGGAACTCATTTTTGATGCTTTCAGACAGGCGGAGCCCGGCACGATCCGAAAATATGGCGGAACGGGACTTGGGCTCTCCATCGCGCTGGAGCTGACACGATTGCTGGGAGGCCGCATTTGGGTTGTGAGTCCGGGGGAAGATGGCGTGGGAAGCGACTTTCACTTCACCGTTCTTTTGGAGGCCGCTACGACTGCTGAGAATGCACAGTCTGCCCCCATTCCAAGGGAGGTCCTGCCGTCGAGTTGCCTGCTCCTGGGGATCCCCGGCTCTCCGCTGGTCGCCACCCGGCGTCTCCTTGAATCGCAGTTCGGCGAGATCACTGAAATGACGGTTGATCTGGACTGTGCGTCCCCGATTGCGATTCCTGTTGCCGATGCTACCGGGACTGTTGTTCTCGAGATTCCTGCCGACCGCGAAGCGCAGAGAGGCCTAATGGATGCGCTTGAAGTTCTGCCGGACGGTGCCGGTTCTGTCATTGCCGTTTGCCCTGTTGGGATGGCTCCTGCGGAGATGGCCACCTTGCGGCATCTCTCCGATGCCGTTGTCCTGAAACCTGTGCGGGTAGAGGCGCTCAGGACGGCGCTATTGGCGAGCACGGGCGCTCATCACACGGATGGCGCCCCGTTGCGCCTGAGTCGCTGGACGCGCGCCTGCGCATTCTGATTGCCGAAGATGACGAGCTGAGTCAGTGGGTGCTTGCTAGTATCTGCCGGAATCGCGGTCACGAGGTGACGCTCGTGTCGAATGGGACTGACGCGGTTGCGCAGGTGATGGAGCGTGCATTTGACGTATTGCTACTCGATATCCAGATGCCGGACAGCGATGGGTACGACGTGACGCGTCGCATTCGTCAGTTTGAGGAGAGTCGGAGCGCACCTGTTGCTGCAGAGGGCGCCGCTGAAGAGGGTGCGGTCGCCAAACATCTTCCGATCATCGCGCTGACCGCGCACGTTGGCGTAGAGGTACGCAAGCGCTGTTTATCGAGTGGCATGGACGGATACCTCTCGAAGCCCGTGCGCGCGAGCGAGCTGTTTAGTGTACTTGAGGGGGTCCTGATTGAGGGCGATGGCACCGCGAGCGACGGAGAGACACCGGCACCTGAGCCTATGGATTGGGAGCAGCTCGATGCATTTGTCGGGGGCGATGCCCGTGTGCGTCAGAGCGTTTTGGAGGCAGCAGTCAAATTGCTCCCCGAAACGCTGCTCACCATTGAGACAGCCCTGCAGGCGCTTGACTTTGTCTCCGTCAAGGAGGATGCCCATCGTCTGACAGGAATGGCTGGCAACATTGGTGCCCGCGATCTCTCTGCTGCTGCAGCAAGCCTTGAGCGCGAGGCCGCGCGACAGGATATGGGTGGCGGCAGAGCGCGTCTGGTGGAAATGCGGAGCGAGTGCGATCGCCTCATTCGGTTTCTTGATGCCTCCGCGGCCGCAGGCGTCTGATGGGATTCTCTGTCTAGTTCGCTCGCCTGAAGGCGCCCACCGTGTTTTCGCGAAGTGCCAGCGTGTTACCACACGTGAGGTGGTTGAAGAGGTATGCGCCTTCGGTTTCGGCGCCCGGCCCCGGTTGAAATCCCAGCAGCGATACGGCGGGATCGACAAGGAGATGTTCGAGCGTTCGCCAAGCAGCACCGCACCCGCAACGCTTTAGCATCGTGTCACCCTCTCTGTCTGTATCCGTCCCAATCGTTGTGCTCATGCGATCCCTATTTCCGTTGCTCGTCGCCCCAAAGTGAATCTGAAAAAATGCCGAGGGCTGAAACAGCTTGTTCGCTGACTGTTCTGACCAACGGTCAACTCAGCCATTGTGCGTCTGGGGTAGTGGCGGCGATTCCGCTCGAGACAACCCTCGGCGCAGAAACCTATAGCAGCGGCTGTGCCAATTTGCATCCTGTGGTCCGTTAACACGCTGTAACTGCTTTATGTGAAGCTAGATAAAAATGTCGAGGAATTCCTTCGGCGGCGGAGTGCTTGTAGGCGATCGGTCGTCAGCGGCCATGCTGGCCGCATGCGGCCGCACGAAAACGGCCGGTTTGGAAATCGCAGGGTCAGGCATCCTGCTGGCCGTCGAGTGCGGCGAGGCGCCGACGCAGTTTTCCGCGAGAGATGCCGAGCACGCGCGCTGCGGCCGAAACGTTGTTCTCGGTGCGTTTCAGTGCTTCGACATAGAGTTGCCTCTCGACGGACTCCATGTTCAGGTCGCTCTTTACAGTGGGTGGTTCCTCTCCCTCGGGGGAAGGGGGTGGTGGCTTTTCAAGAGGTGGCAGGTGCTCAGGGAGGAGCTCTTCCGTGTGATCAGCAAAGATAACACTCCGTTCCATGATATTGCGGAGCTCCCGTATGTTGCCGGGGAAGCCGTAGTCCAGAAGTCGCTGCATGGTCTCGGTCGAGACTCGCTCGATTTCCCTGCCCATTGAAGAGGCCGCCTGGAGCGCGAAGTAGAGCGCGAGGGTGGGGATATCGGCTTTGTGATCACGGAGCGGTGGCATGTGGATATGGCAGACGGCCAGACGATAGTAGAGATCCTGACGAAACCGGTTCTGCTCAACCTGAGCGACGAGATCCTGATTGGTGGCCGCCACAATCCGCACGTCGGCCTGTTGCTCGGTCGGGTCTCCAACGCGGGTGTAGGTCCTCTGTTCAAGTAGTCTAAGGATCTTTGCCTGTGACCCGGCCGGCAGATCTCCAATCTCATCAAGAAATAGAGTGCCACCCTCGGCTGCGCTTACAAACCCCTTCGCTTCGTCCACGGCGCCCGTGAAAGCGCCTCGGCGGTGACCGAACATTTCGGATTCGAAGAGCTCTGCCGGGATGGATGCACAGTTGACTGGCACGAAAGGGCCCTCGTTGCGTGGACTGCCCTCGTGAATAAACCTGGCCGCGAGCTCCTTTCCGGTGCCACTCTCTCCTGTGATCAGGGCTGTGACATCGACTTGCGCCACGCGGGTTGCCTGCGCACGCACTTCTTCCATGGCCTGCGAATCTCCAAGCAGTGTGCTCTCGGCCCGCGTGAGCTCTTGGATTCGCGTTTTGAGTGCATCTACCTCGGATTCCAGAACACGCTTTTCCTCAGAGAGGCTGTGAAATCGTCGCGTCCGCTCAAACGCAGCGCGGAGGGATGCGGCGGTAAGGGGCTTTGTGACGAAGTCCGTTGCACCTTCGCGTAGTGCTCGAACCGCCGTTTCCATGTCGCCGCGCGCTGTCACGAGTATCACATCGCAACCGGGAGCGTTTGTCTTCAGTTCTTTGAGCACCGTGAAACCATCGTGGTCGGGCATGTAGATATCAGAAACCACAATATCGACGCCGGTTTCACGAATGTGTTGAAGGGCATCAACCGGATTCTGAAAGGTGGTGGCCTCAAGCCCAAGGCTTCCCAGGACTCCGGTAGCGGCCAGCAGGACGGTGGGATCATCGTCGATAATCACCACGCGGAACGCTGACCTTTGAGTATTGGTCGCCATGGATCCTCTCTACAGCGGAGGGGCTGGTGCCCTTACGTGGTTGCGAGCATTCGCGCGGTGAGCTCTCCAAACGCTTCGCCCACGCCGTGGTCATTCTTTGCACTCGTGATGAGTACGCTCCATCCCTGTTGGCGGAGGCGTTCGAGGTCCGATTCTGTGATCTCCCACTCCGGTGCGAGATCCTCCTTGTTTACGATGAGAAAGAAGGGAACATCGCCGACGGTTGCGACGGCGAGTTTCTGGAGTTCTTCGGCCTTCTCGAGCGTGCTGCGGCGGGTTCCGTCGGTCACGAGAAAATACCCGGACATGCCCTTGAGGTACATGGCGCGCACGTTCTGAAACTCATCATCCCCGTGGATGTCCCAGAGAATCAGCTCTACATTCTGATCCCCTATCGTCATGGACTTCTGGTCAATTCTGACGCCTACCGTTGTCAGGTAGCGCTCAGAGAACACACTCCGTACAAAGCGCTGAACGAGCGAGGTCTTACCGACGGCAAACCCTCCCAACATGCAAATCTTCTTCTTCACAACACCCATGGTGTTTCCCCCTCTATTCGGTGCTGGGCCTCACGGTTCGAACCCTGAATGCAATACCTCTTTTGCGTGAGAACCCAACGGCCCCTGCCACACCCTCGGCCTTCTCCTTCGTCGTGGAGGTCTCTTGCACGAGTAGTCTTGCCGGGACGCCGCGGTTCACCAACGCGTCCGTAAACGCTGCTGCCCGGCGCTTTGCGAGGGCGAGCCGGACGCCTCCGGTCGTTGAACCATCGGATTCGCCTGTGACTGCAATCGTGACGTCGGTGTCCAGTTTGAGTGCCGTTGCGTGGAGTGCATTGATTGCAGAGACGAGCTCCTCGATCACGGACTCCTGTCCAGTGGCGGGGATCGCAGTTCCAAGTCGACAGACAATCAACGTCCGCTCGATCTTATAGCGGAGCTGCTCCTGGGCCTGCTCATCCTCGTCAACGAGAAGGCTGGCATCGAGCGCGGTGATTCCCGGCAGGCACCGGGCGATGATCATCGCGTCGCGGATCCAGCTGTGAGGTGCGGAGCCGGTTGCTACCAGTTCATCCTCCATGCGCTGAAGCGTGACGGACGGCGGCGGTGCGAGTACGCGCTGAGCATGCGCGAGCAGGAAGCGCTTAGACGACTCTGGGGAGGGAAGCCATTTTGCCTGGACGTCCCCTCTGTTGAGCCCAACGGTCTCCAAAATGGAGTAGGGGTCCAACCCGATTGGGTCCTGGAATCCGATAAGGTGGAATCTACCATTCCGCTCTCCGCTTTCGATGACGTCGAGCCCCGCAGCTTCATCGAGCAGCGTGAGATAGCGGTTCCACTCCTTGTAGCGAGGTCCGTCCATGTCATGGAGCTCTGTCTCATCAATGCTGCCGACGCCTGCAATGGTAGGCGCCACGATGCGCGTTCTTTCAATCCAGCTCCGGCTGGCATGCCCGGCGATGCGGAGCTCGTTGTCCTGCGAGACCTCCAGTGTCACGCTTTCAGGAGGCGTCAGTATGGCCTCGGCACGTTTCAGGATGAAACCGGGCACGACGGCATAGTAGGCGGTCCAGTGCATCTCGACACGCCCTTTGAGCTCGGGGTAGTCGGCGATGACGACAGAGGGATCCAACGCTGATGGGTCGCGTAGGCCCTCCAGTTTGAAGGTCAATCCCTCCTTTTCAACGCGTGTCACGAAAATGCCCGGCGAGGTGCGTAGCCGGCGGAGGCAGTCGTTCCACGCCGCAATGGTGGGAGCATCGGCATGTTTCAACTTTGAGGTGTCGGCGGCTGAGACCCCAGGAAGGTTCAATGCGGCGCGCTCGAACGCGGCAATCCACTCATCCGACGCGGTGCCTGCGGCGCTTAGGCAGCCTTGCTTGAGGCGCAGCGTAACGGAATCGGGCGGCGTCAGCCGTGCGATGGCGCGTTTCAGAACGAAGTCCTCTTGAAGGGATTGGTAGGGAATCCATTGGCCTTCGACCTGGTGAGCAATGATAGGTTGCTTCTTCAGCAAAGCCCCGGGGTCTGCGGCCAGTGGGTCACGCATGCCGATGATGTAGAAATCCCCGTCTCGCTGCCCCTCTTCAATGACGATGAGCCCCGGCTCAGATCTCACTGCTCGGAGGTATTTGTTCCACTGCCAGTTCTCGGTTGTACTGAGTCCTGCCCACCAAAGGAATCCAAGTACGGGCGCAATCAGGATGACCCACGTAAGGGGAATCAGCCGCATGCGCTCGTTGAACTGCTCCTTGAGGCAACTCTCGAGGTCAAACCGCCTGCGTTCGAAGGGCGTGACATCGCCATTGAAATTGGTAAGGGCATCCTGCATTTCTGACTGCACGCGCTCGGTGGTTTCGCGCAGCTGCGTCTGAACGGTCACGGGGAGGTCTCCGCGTACGACGCCGGCGACAACCACGTCAGGTCCCTGTTCCAGCCATACATTCAGATCTCCCATCTGAATCGAACTCAGTTGGCTGTTGGCTTCCGTATCGAAAGAGTCGCTGACAAAATCCTGAATGGCCGTAAGCATGGCCGAAACCATGTTCTCTTTGCTGCTCTGGTCGGCAATGTGATCTGCCGCGACGTGTAGCAGCAGCAGTCCAGTCTCTTTGTGAATCAAGAAAACCTGCTCGACGCGATAGACCAGGCTGTGCAGCATCACGACTTCTGCAAATGGTTTGCCGCTAATGAACGCTTCCCAGCGCCACTTGAGACCGCGTACGGAGAACGTATATTCGAGGGCTCGATTGAGCGACTGAACCATGCCGCGCATGGTTTCCGCAATATTGCGTCGTATCATGGGGCCGAGAATGGGGAACATGGCATCGACGAGAGGGCGGGAGTCCTTTTTAACGCTGCGCGTCAAGGATCGCTCAACCGTTGGATAGAGCGCATTCGCCAAGCGGTCATCATCTGTCAGGCTGCCTGCGACGGCATCCGGCAAAATGTTGCGTACTTTCTCGCAGAATACCGCGCTCGGGGCTTCCTTTTTGCCACCGCCAGAATCGCTGGCTGGAGCAGCCGAAGTTGCCTCGGGCGGCGTTTCTGGAGCCGTTCCGTTGTCAGTGCTGTTGTCCATACGCCTCTCCGTAGGGCTGCATATTGGCACAGGACTCGCTGAGAGACAAGACTGGAGGGGAGGATCGAAAGTCGAAAGTCGAGATTCGAAAGTCGAGGTCCCCTCCTGAAATAGGTTGTCACTTGACCATCTTTGCCGTGAACTGCTTCGATTCTTCATCCCATTATCCGCGTCATCCGTGCGGTTCTGTCAAAAGCCTTGAGCCTCTGAGCTCTCTAACATTCTGTGTGTCAATGGGTTCCGGCGATAACATCGTTCTCCCCCGTTTTCTCCACACTCAATCGCACACTTGAGCCCACTCTTAAACCCCACCCTTACTTGGTTACGCTTAAAC
>JABGOW010000154.1 GCA_018645275.1 Verrucomicrobiota bacterium | reverse complement strand
CCCTCGCGGAGCGGTGCCCTTCATTGGACGCGCACGAATGAGGTCCCCATCGAGCTCAAAAAAGAGTTCGGGGGACACCGAACATATTGCGGTTTCCCCAAGGTCTACATATGCCGCGTTTTCGGAGAGCTGAGACGCCTGCAGACGGCAGAAGAGCGAGTACGCGTCATCAACCGCGTGAGCGTGCAGCCGAATCGTAAAATTGACCTGATAGGTATCCCCAGCGAGCATGTAGCGCTTGATGCGACCCAGGGCCTCAGCATACTCGGAATCACTGGTGGAGGGCGACCACGAGAGATCGAGAGCGGGCTGCCGTGGTGGCGGAAGCGCATCCAACACGTCGGGAGCACTATACTCGCCAAACCATACCAGCGGATATCTATCGGGGGCGTGCGTTTCAAGGGCGGCATCAAGCCCGCTTGCCGCTTCATAGGCGATGAAGCCAGCTACAGGGATGCCCTTCGAGACGGCGACATCGACGGCCTCTAGCACGGACGCGACTTCACAGGTTTCCATCGCCGTGTGGACAGAAACCGGATTTCGGAATCGCAACCACTTGCCGTGGCCATCCCGGGTGATGATGTCGCCGTTAGCCATCACACTGCACTCCGTACGGACGCAGGGTGGGTCCAGAATCAGGCATTCGCCGCGGCGGTCTTGGCCGTCTCCATGAGGAGCTCACGGATCTCTTTGGTGTTGAGCTTGCGAACCGTTTCCTCGTCCATTCCACGAGCCACAAGACGTTTCCGCTGTGTAGCCACGCGACGCGCACGTTCACCTTCACTCTTCTTTGGTCGTGAAACCGGAGCCTTGTTATATGTCCTGCCTGTTCCCATGCTTAACACCTCAATTGATGACTTTCCTCACAAAAGGCGGGTAGTCTCTGTCAACCCGCCTAATGGGTCAAGTCATTTTTCCTTCACGCCACGGCAAACGTCAGGCGGCGTGCATCCAAATCAACCTCCGCTACGCGCACTTTCAGACTGTCACCCATCCCGAAACGCTCTCGCCGATTGCGCAACTCACCCCGCTGGCGATTGAATCGCAAGAACTCGTTCGAGAGAGCAGAGATATGGACCAAACCCTGAATTCTGAGCTGTTCCAACTCCACAAACACACCGAAATTCGTCACGGCAACGACGACAGACGCATACGTCTTGCCCTTGCCCGAGGCTAGATCGCGCTCCAGATAGCGGAACTTCATAATCTCAGTCAGGGCGCGTTCAGCCGTGTCGCTGACGTTCTCCCGTTCGGACGCATGAAGGGCGATGGAAGCAAGCTGCGGCTTGTCGTATCGCTGCCCCCCCGGTGCCCGCAAGCAAGCCGCAAGCTGACGGTGGACAATCAGATCGGGATATCGCCGAATGGGCGACGTGAAATGCGAATAGAAGGCCTTTGCCAGCCCGTAGTGGCCGGATTGGGTCGAAGAGTAGACCGCACGATTCATGCTTTTCAGAATGGCCACGTGGACGTGATGCGCCAAAGGGTCATGCTCGATGCGCCTGAGGAACTTGGCCATCACACGCTGCTTGGTCAGATCTCCAGGAGAGTAGCCCATACCAACCAGAAGGTCTGTCAGCTCCTCAATCTTGCTCAATTTGGGTTCGTCATGAAACCGAGCCAGGCTCGCAATGTGGCGGCTCGCAAGCTCGGACGCGACGGCCTCATTCGCACACACCATGCACTCCTCGACGAGCTGGTGCGAAACGTCATTCACGACGGGCTGCAGCCCCGTCATACTCCCCTCGCCATCTGTGACGATCTCTACCTCTGCAACATCAAGGTCCAGCGCATTGTTGGCAAACCGACGCGTCCGAAACTGCTGGGCAAGCTTATGGAGATCCCGCAGCAGCCCTACAACCTCCGGTGTCAGGCTTGCGTTCTTCTTCGTGCGCTTGCCCTTTCCCTTGCTTTCAATCACCGCGAGTGCCTGCTCATAGGTCAAGCGGCAGCCAGAACGAATGATCGTCTTCGCGAACCACCGAGCAACGACCTTTCCGTCATCATCCACTTTCAGCATCACAGAAAATGCAAGCCTGTCGCGCCCCGGATTGAGGCTACAGATGCCATTGGAAAGCTGTTCCGGCAGCATGGGCAGCACTTTGTCAGGAAGATAGACGCTCGTCCCGCGTAGGCGAGCTTCCTTGTCCAGGGCACTCCCCGGCTGCACAAAATGGCTCACGTCCGCAATATGGACTCCGAGGATGCGAAAACCATCCTCCCGCTGAATCGAAAGTGCATCGTCAAAGTCACGCGACCGCTTCGGGTCGATCGTAATGATCAGATCCTCCCGCAGGTCCACGCGTTTTCCCGGCAACTCCATGCGCGCAGAGGCCGCCTCGGCTTCACGCAAGACCTCCTCGGGGAATTCGTCGCGAAGATCATGGTGCCGAATAATTGAAAGCGTATCGACAGAGGGGCTATCCGCCGGGCCGAGGACCTCAATAACCTCCCCCTCCGGACTGACATGTCGATTCTCCCAATGGGTGAACCGAACCAGGACCCGATCACCCACAGCGGCCCCCATCGTTTCACCCACGTAGAAATTCTGCGCATAGACGGGGTCAATCGGAACGACATGCAGGAAGCGGCCCGTCGAACGCAATGTGCCTACGATGTCATGTCGCCCGCGTTCTACGATTCGAATAATTTTCCCGGAGCGACCCCGGTCATCATCCGGCACCGCTGGGTAAAGGCGCACCAGAACGGTGTCGCCCGAAAGCGCTGTACTCATATCTTTGGCAGAGACAAAAACCGATGCCGATGTGTCGGGAGCGATAGCATCGACAAAACCATTCCCGGAGCGAACCGAAATCAAGCGGCCCGTGAACAGGTCGGCCTCCTCGCCAAGTGAGTATCTCCCATTCCGAAGTGTCACAATAGTGCCCTGAACAACAAGACGTTTCAGGTGCTTGGGCAACTGCTTTCGAAGCTTGCCTTTCAGATTAAGCGCATCCGCGATCTCCGGAATGGCCTGTGCGCGCCGGTTCTTCTCCCCGAGTAGCGCCACAATTTGGTTCTCAAGGTCTTCCGTTTTCATTCGGATTCCATCCTTTGCATGTGAGCTGTGTATCCTGGTATCGCCACACAAAAGGAAACTGGCGACACTGTAACGGTTTCACGGACTCGATGAGACAGTCTCCTCCCTCACTCAGAAAGATGCAAGCACCGTTGTCTTGCTCAATAAGGCTCAACCCGTGGCGATGCTGCGTCAGCCGGGCATACCGATCGGTAAAATTGATGACGCCGATTTTCAGATACGCGGAGATTGCATCAACGTCCGCTTCCGTTAGATACACGTAGCCGGATTCACGGCAGCACGCACCGCAACGCTGACACGCGAAGTTCGTCTCGGAAGGAGAAGGGCTGTCAACCATAGCAGTCTTCCAGAAGCTCCCGGGCTATGAAACGTGCTTCAGGACTTGGGCCTTGAGTTGGTCGACATCGGCAGTCATATCCTCACACCGCGACGGCTTCCCTGCTAGTGCATCGAGGAGCGGGTGATGGGCGAGATCCTCTCCGATCGCCTGTGTGATGGCATCACTGAATTTTGCGGGGTGAGCGGTCGCCAGGCAAACCATCGGTTCGTCCGCGTTCAGGTGCTGCTGCGCCACGTGATACCCGACAGCCGTGTGTGGATCGAGAAGGTAGCCTTCATCAGCGTAGCAGCTCTTGATGGCAGCCAGCGTATCCGCAGTCGTGCCCGTGCCCGCCGCGAACAGTGGATCCACCTGCCCGCCCCTGAGCGGAACCCGAATGCCATCACCTTTGGCGAAGGCCTCCATGTGCGCGCATACGCCAGAGCAGTCCTCATTCAAATGATAATAGAGGTACCGTTCGAAGTTGCTGGCAACTTGGATGTCCATTGAAGGACTCAGCGTCGGATTGACCGATCCCTGGCTGTAGACCCCCGTCGTGAAGAAGCGGGTTAGAATATCATTCTCGTTCGTAGCCAACACGAGCTTGCCAATCGGGAGTCCCATGCGGGCAGCAACGTAACCGGCAAAGATGTCGCCGAAATTCCCGGTCGGCACACAGAAACGAACCGTCTCCGCGCCATCGCTCTTGCCGAGTTGTAGCGTCGCATAGAAGTAATAGACGACCTGCGCAAGCACTCGCGCCCAGTTAATGGAATTCACGGCCCCGAGACAGTAGCGATCCCGAAAAGAAAGATCATTGAAGAGCTGCTTCAGGATTCCCTGGCAATCGTCAAAGGTGCCATCAACGGCCAGGTTGAAGACGTTCGCATCCAGAACCGTAGTCATCTGGCGCTCCTGAATCTGGCTCGTACGCCCCTTCGGGTGCATCACGAAAATATTGATCCGCTCCTTGCCCCTGACCCCATAGATGGCAGCGCTACCGGTATCGCCACTCGTGGCCGCAACGATATTCAGGTGCGATTGCGTGCGCTCGAGCTGATACTCAAACAGATTGCCAAGAAACTGAAGCGCGACATCTTTGAACGCAAGTGTTGGGCCATGGAACAGCTCGAGAATGTGGACGTCCCCCACCCGCTTAAGCGGGGTGACAGCAGGATCGCGAAACGTAGCGTAACTGCGGTCAACAAGATCTCGCAGATCCGCATCCGGGATATCGACGAAAGGCTTCATGACCTCGAACGCCAAATCGCAGTACGAAAGCGAGCGCCATTCCGCCAGCTTGTCCGCCACCTGGGGAAAAGACTCTGGCAGCAGCAGGCCGCCATCGCGAGCCAGTCCCGTCATCACGGCCTCCGAGAACGACATCGGCTCGGTCTGGCCTCTTGTACTGATGTACTTCATGCGCGCGACAATACCGGCATCCCAAATTTCGTGCAAGTGGTAATCGCTTGAGGACATCCCCCAGTTCTTGCGGGAGAACAGGGCAGGAGATCCTTCGACAAGCTCAGGATGACAGCGGTAATGGAGATTCTGCCGCCTAATCGCTATGGAGATCCCTCGCAAGCTCGGGATGACAAAGAACCTTAGGAAACGGTCATCCTGAGCGCAGTCGAAGGATCTCCGATCCTATGGGAGTACACAAGAACTGGGGAATGTCCTGGAAGGATATGCATGGATCATTTGTGTTCTTGTGGATTCACTTCGGAGAATGGAGAAATGCTCACGGATTCATCTACTAACCGTCTGACTGCAGCCCCCGCGAAGTCCACCCGCGCTTGCAACTCAGGCATGTGCATGATACCAAGTCAGCGTGAAGGTGGGCGCTCGCGCACACCAAGAGCAGTTCGCACGACAGCACAACAGGGAGGAATGATATGGCAGAGTGGTGGCACAACCTAACGTCTATCAACCGCGGTTTTTTCTGTATGGCCGCATTCTTCAGCGTCTTCTTCCTCTGGCAGATGCTCGCAGCCCTCCTTGGCCTCGGTGACGAGGACGGTGGCGATGATGTCTCAGACGGAGGGGATGCCGACGCCGATCTTGACGCAGATGTAGATGACTTCGATTCTGGAGCTGAGACAGACTCCGCAGCCACCGTCGTGGCCTTTAAGCTCCTGAGCATCCGTGCTATCATCACGTTCTGCACGCTATTCTCGTGGGGAAGCGCACTTTATCTCAGCCGCGGCGATGGCCTGACTCGCTCCATGGGTATCTCCGCCATCTGGGGCCTCGCCGGCATGGGCAGTGTCGCCCTGCTGCTTTCACTGCTGCCCAAACTGGCACACACGGGCACAAAGCGGATTGCATCCGCACTGGGTGCCCCCGGCACGGTCTATCTGGATATTCCCGAAGGCGGCGCAGGGGAGGTTCGCGTAGCCGTGAGCGACGTCATCTCTTTCGTCAAGGCCAGAGAGATCTCCGGCAAGCCCCTCAAGGCGGGAACACCTATTGTTGTCAAACGTATCGTCGACCAAACAACCGTTGAAGTTGAAACCCTATCCAACACCGAAACAGGAGGTACAGAGTGATCAATCCAATGCTACTCACGCTCATCGCACAAGTCGGTCGCAGCTCACGATCGGGCGCTCCCGTTGGCCTGATCTTGTCCATGATTCTTGCGGCGGCCGTCATCGTGCTCTTCATCAGTTTTGCAAAGCGCTACAAGCGCTGCCCGTCAAACCGTATTCTCGTCATCTACGGAAAGACCAATCAGGGCGCCGCTCGCTGCATTCACGGTGGAGCTGCCTTCGTGTGGCCCCTGATTCAAGCCTATGATTTCCTCGATCTTGAACCTTTTGTGGTTCCGATCGACCTGAAGAATGCCCTCTCGTTCGAGAACATCCGCGTCACCGTGCCGACAACCGTAACGGCAGCCGTTTCCACAACCTCCGGCATCATGCAGAATGCCGCTATCCGCCTGCTCGGGCTCTCGGCAAAAGAGATTGAGGATCAGGCGCAGGATATCATTCTGGGGCAGATGCGTGCCGTGATCGCGACCATGAAGATTGAGGAGATCAACCAGGACCGCCAGGCCTTTCTTGCCAAAGTGAACGAGGCCGTTAGCGGCGAACTTGAGAAGATTGGTCTCTCCCTGATCAACGTCAACATTCGCGACATTGAGGATGAGTCGGGGTACATCATCGCGCTGGGCCGACGGGCCGCAGCCGAGGCCATCAACCAAGCCAACGTCGATGTGGCCGAGCAGGAGAAGACGGGAAAGACGGGCGTCGCCGAACGTAATCGCGATCAGCGCATTGCCGTCGCGGCGGCAAATGCCGACGCCGAGATTGGGGAAGCCACGGCAGACAAAGAGCGCCGCACAAAGTCGGCGGCCCTGGATGCAGGCGCTGTTGAAGGCGAGACCGAGGCCGATGCCGCGAAGGCCGCCTACCGTGCCAACCAGAGCGTTGCAGAGGAGAGCGCCCGCAACCGCGCCGAATCTGCGGCACGCGAAGCCGATGGTGCCATCCGCGTGGCACAGGAAGTTGCCGAGAAGCTTGCGGAGGAAGCCCGTGCAGAACGTGAGCAGGCCCGCCTCAATGCGGAAGTTGTCGTCCCTGCAAACGCCGAGCGGGAAAAGGTCGTCATTTCGGCCGATGCCGAGAAGCAGAAAGCCGTACGTATCGCGGAAGGTGAAGCGCAAGCCACATTGGCGCGTATGACGGCAGAGGGCAAAGGTGTCCAAGCCATCCTGGACGGCAAGGCAGAGGGTTATCAACGCCTCGTTGACGCCTGTAACTCCGGCGAGCAGGCCGCATCCCTGCTGTTGATTGAGAAGCTCCAGGAGATCTCCAGGATTCAGGCTCAGGCGATCCAGGACCTTCCGATTGACAAGATCTTCGTCTGGGACACAGGTGGCGAGAACCAGGGAATGTCCGGTTTGGGGCAGCGCATGATGGGGGCGCTCCCGCCCATGCATGAACTGGCCAAGCAGATCGGGCTCGATCTTCCGGAGTATCTGGGGAAAACGGCCAGCGAAAAGGCCAAGCCCGAGGCCGCTCCGGCGGAGTAGCTCACCTATAGCCGGAATCCATGAGCGAACTTACAGATAGAGCAGAACGCGCAGCGTACCTGGCCAATGTGCTGAGCATTGCCAAGGTCAACGGGCGCGTGACGTCCACGGAATCCCTGGCGCTACGCTCGATTGTCAAACGCATTGGTGCGTCGCAAAAGGATCTTGTAGCAGCCGGAAAGCTGCTCTCTTCCGGACGCTACAGCATACGCCCTCCTCAGTCGATGCGCCAGCGCATGGAGAACCTCCAAGACATGGTCATGGTTGCGATGGCCGATGGCGAGGCATCTTCCAAAGAGAGCGATCCGATTGAGAGACTCGCCTCTTCGATGCACTACTCACAAGCGGACATTGATCTAGCTGTACGACGCGCCGAGCTCGCACTGCGAAACATTGGGAGGGGGGCTGGCACGCCAGAACCTGAACCGGACAAGCGCTTCATACCGCCCCCTATCCCAACAGCACGTCGCCGAAGCTCATCCTCCACAAGGAAGGAGCCACCTCCGCCGCCAAAGCAAGCTCGACGGAGATCATGGCGCAACGCAACAGAAGCGGCCACGCAGCCACAGCCTCCAGCACTGCCCACACCCGACTTGGAGTGTGATCGCGCCTGCCAGGAAGAGGTGGAGACACCGCCTGTCAGTGAGGTCAGGAAAGTCGAGCAAGTCCCCCAGTCCACGGAGAGCCTGGAGCGCCCTCCCTTGGAGCAGCAGGATCCTGCAGCGGTTGAAGCTCCACCAGAGCAGGCTACTCCCGTCGGAGCGCCACCCACGTCAGCCGCATCGCGCTTTGCCGCCTGTGCAGCATGCCGCGCTGCAAGCGAATCACCCGTCGCGTATTGCTTCGGGCTCCCGGACGGACCGATGAATCCCTGGGGATGCCGCCTCAGCGGCATGACGTGGTCATCCGACGTGGCATGGCTCGCACTCGGGCACTTTCGCGACGAGGTCTCCTTCGTCTTTGACAAGCAGGCGATCGCAGATCGACTCGCAGCTAATCTGGCGAGCGTGCTGGACTGTCCACACCTGGATACGGCGTTTACGGAAGCCGCATTCGACTGCTTCCCTTCGCGAGCCGCTGTAGGGCCGCGATGGGACTACCAACGTGCGGAAAACGGTGATGCCAATGTCGCTGATGTGACAGTGACCGAGTACATTCACGGATGTGCCGTTTCGTCGAAAGCCTCCGTGGCCGGTGTGAATCCCATCGGGATCCGAGGCGCAATCAAGATTGTCCGCGACGCAAGCAGGCGCATCGACCGGCGCATCACACTTGAGACGGACTGACTCGGTCCAACGGGCCTATGGCATCTGCTTTGTGCCCACGACAAGCCGAATGGCATCCAGACGGAGTCGCGCATCGTCAATTGCAGTTGCGAGCGCAACCACCTGTTCTTCGGCCGCTTCAATCTCTTCCACGCGAACATGATCATTCACCTTCTGAAGCGCGCGAAGACGGTTGATTTCGGCGTTAAGAGCACGCAGCATACGCTCTCGCGCCTCGCCGCGAATGG
>JABGOW010000334.1 GCA_018645275.1 Verrucomicrobiota bacterium | reverse complement strand
ATCACCCATCTCGACTTACGGGGAACCGAGATGAACTTCCATGACGGGGCCTCGATTGGAAGCAGATTCAACTGGGAGCACAGGTACTCGAACACATTTCGGTTTACGCTATCCGAAACAGGCTTCACTGCCCTGGAGCTCGGTAGGATCAGTGGCGGGGACAAGGGGGGCACCCCAACTGTGTGGTCTGACGCCACCTACAATATCGACATTTCGGACTACGATATTTCCAACGGAAAGACTGTTGTGCTGATGGATTTCAATGCTTCAAGTATTGGCGGCACCTTTGATCCCTCGGCAAACAGCCCCACGGTGAATGTAACCGGACTTGATGGCGGGACACTCACTTGGGACGCGGTGAACTACGACCTGAGCGTGTTTGTGTACGGCGATGCGGCGACGCTGTTCAAGTTCAGGTAGGGCTGGTCGTTCTGGGGCTTAGGGACTCGAAGGAAAGGGAAGACGTGACAAGAATGAGAGTTTTGAGTGCAATATTGGTGTGGGGTGTTCTTGTCTGCCCGGTTGTCTTGCATGGGGCTACCGTCACCTGGGATGATGGTGGCCCGGACAAGAACTGGTCGACTGCCGACAACTGGGATGGCAATGGGAGTGGGGCAGACGGAAAACCCGGTACAGGCGACACCGTGATTATCGCAACCGGCGACAGCGTCCTTTGCGACATCGGCAACTGGCCCGGCGGGATGGACGTGACGCTCAGTGGCGGATCGGATCTGGCGCAGTCCGTTGCCACGCTACGCATGAGCAGCTCCAGCTTGCATGTGGGTTCCGGGTCGACGCTGTCCGGCGGTTTCTGGGATCTCGGTGGTGCCGATATTACGTTCGAGAATGGTGCCGCGGCGACAATGAGCGCGTGGGAGCAGAAATTCAACAACTCGTTTACGTTCGAACTGGGCCCCTCCGGATTCACAACGCTTACGCCGGGGTCCCTAGCGATCGCCGGACATAACAATACGACCATGTCAAACGCGACTTATATCGTCGACATGGCGAACTATACCGGTGGTGCGGCTGTTATCCCGTTGGTCGATTTCACGAGCGATGGCTCCGGCACGACTGCCGAGACATTTCAGTGGGCGACATTAATCGTGACCAATGCGGGGACCTACCCGGACCCCGCGATCTGCTGGAACGACTCTGACGACGTGATCGAGCTGGCCCCGTACGGTGGGGGGCTCGCCTGGGACGGCGAGGCTGGCGACGGTCTGTGGCGCAACCCGACGAACTGGAACACCGACGTTCTGCCCGGTACCGGAGAAACAATCGCAATCGGCAACGGTGACACCGTCGAGTGGGACGCTGTTGGCGGCCAGAGTCTTCCCGGAGGTCTGACGGTGAATCTATCCGGTAACTCGACACTTCACTCAAGCGCTGTCCTTCGTATGAGCGGAAGTACGATTAACGTCGGTGCGGGGTGCTCATTGACAAGCGATGTTAACGATTGGTTTGATCTTGGCGGCGGCACGGTGAACTTTGAAGACGGTGCTACGAACACGGTTTACTACTGGGAGCAGAAGGGCAACATCACGCTTGGCTTCACATTAGGCGAGACCGGTTTCACTGCGCTGGAGCCTGTGCAACTCCGCTCCGGGAACAGCGCTACATGGTCCAATGCGACCCTCAACGTCGACATTTCTGCTTACGACCGGAGTAATGGCAAGACCATCACGTTAATTGACTGGGGCTCGCACCATGCAAACTTCACCGATACGTTCGACGGTGTCACCGCAAATATCACTGGTCATGAAGGCGGATCGCTCTCCTGGGACACCTCCGAGTCTCAATTGATCCTCCATGTCGTCCCGCTCCAGGGCTCGATCATGATTGTGCGGTAGGATCGTCGAGGAGGGGGAATTGGTTCATGGCAACGCCCTTGTTGATATTTTCAGCAACCCAAGATCTCAAGATAAGCCGGAGGCTTTTCAGCCATTAGCCGGTGGTTACGCGAGGAACGAGCGTCACCACCGGACCGGAAAGAATGAATGCATCATCCCGGAGGGATGGCAGCGACTCCTTCGCATGGTGTTACGCGCCGATGCTGGCATCCCTCCGGGATGCGGTTCGTGGTTTGGGATGCAACCGGTGGTGTCGCTACGCTCAACCACCGGCTAATAGCTCGGATCCCTCCGGGATGGCTCGACATGGTAGGAACGATGAGGGATGTGAGGTATGACGCGGCCATCGCCCTGGGCTGATATATGCCGCGCTTTCAGCGCTCCGGACTCCCCATGACCAATCCGCCTCCACACCCGTGCATCCCGTTCTGCGATTCGTGCATTTTTTGTCGCGATGCTGTCTGCTAGGATATTGCTTAATCTTGGAGGTTGATGATGGCCAAACCGACACAGCTGCTGCTCGTAGCACTGCTGCTCTACGCGCATCCCGTTGCACGGGCCGCCGAGCATGCCCCGCTGTCAATCCGTGACCTGTTTCCTGAGTCCGGTGTGAGTGAACACTGTGGTGTTCTCAGCATTGAGTACCTCGATCAACTCGGCGGGACAATGCAGTCCGGAGAACTCGATGAGATAGAGCTGCGCGGCGACGTTCTGACTGCCGCCGGCGACGGCTACCAAGTCACCTTCTCCGTTCAACCACGGGACACGTATCTGGTTCTGCGTATCAAGGACATCATGGAGTCCAAGCCCGGGACATTGATGAAGCTGGCATTCCGTCTACCCAAGGGTAGCCCATTCATCCTCACCCGACTCGACTACATGAGCGTGCCTCATGACAACGGCAAGACCGTGGAGTGGCCGTGGATCTGGGCACGGGCAGGTGTCAGGTGTCAGGTGTCAGGTGTCAGGGGGGACGATGTCAAAAGGGCGAACCCGCTCGGCGCCTTTGCGATTCAGCGATCGGGTACGGATGAGCAGTTCGATGTGAACCTGCTTCGGATGTGGGTACACGAGGGACTCCCCCACCCCGTCGTAGACGGCGAATGGACACTTGAGAAGGCGCGAACCTGGCTGACCGAGTGGCAGGCACGTTTCTCGGATCAGAGCTGCCTGGTGATCAGTGCCAAGGATCTGGACGAACTGGACACGATGACGGACTGGGCCGCAAAACTCGGCATGAAGCGCATCTACCTCCACACCGATACCTGGCGTGGCGAGTATTGGCCCATGGAAAATTCCTACATTCACGTCAACACAGACGTATTCCCGCGCGGTGAGAAGGATCTGAACGCGTACACATCCGCCCTCCGCAGGAAGGGATTGAGCTTCGCTGTGCACAGCACCTGCATCTCCATCGGCCGGAATGATCCGGACTATGTCCGCAACGGACTCGATCCCCGCCTCTCCCGCTGGGTGCGCGGGACACTGGAGCGTGATGTCAGCAGAGGAGACACGACACTTCTGTTCCGTCCCGAGCCGGGATCGAAATATCCACAGATTGAGAGACATGGAGGGGCCCGTCCCAACATCATGCCAAGCTGGATGAACTTGAAACTCTTCCTGCTCGGAGACGAGCTCGTCGAAGCCGGAGTGATCGAGCAGACCGATCAAGCGGTATGGATCCTGAAGCACTGCCGCCGGGGCTCCTGGGGTAAGACTGCCGCCGCCCACAAGGCCGGCGCGACATGCGAGGGCATGACACGAAGCTACGGACAGGCCTTTGTACCCGATCCCGACTCGACGCTGTTTCCCGAGACGATTCGGCGCTGGGCCGACTTCTGCAGCCGCAACAACGTAGACCATCTTGAGTGCGACGCGCTGGAGAACCACGCAGACAAGCCCTGGGGCGTCGGGAAGTTCAGCTGGCTGCTGACCTCACATCTCAAGCTTCCCAGCACGAGCAACACATCAGGCGGTCGGCCCCTGCCCTTTCAGGTCGAATACTGGTTCCGCGGCTCGAGAAACGCATCTAGCAACCATGCACGCGCAGGCGTTGCCGGCGGTGCCAGCCTGCCGCTCTATCTACATAGCGACATCCGGCAGGCCACCGGCCCATACGAGATTCTCTTCAAGCCTGGGGAAATGGTGGCCGGAGGAGGCAACAGCTTCAATGTCTCCTATCCGTGGCCGATGTTCGGCGTGACTCCAGAACTCCTCGCCAGCCACGGGATGGTGCCGGAGATCGAAGCATTGATTGCCGACTGGCGGGCCGTGTTGCCGGATGTCACCCCCGAGCAGCGTGGGGCGATGGCGCGGGAGTACACCGACTACCGTGGTGCCGCTGGTCGAAACAACCAGCACGCCACCGACGTCCTTTTTCGACCGGAGATTCTAAACTGCCAAGGTCGCGTCATTCCGCTGCGACTGGTGGGACGAGTCGGCGGTGAACTCAACTGGGGCTTCGGACAGGAGTTCGGGCCCATCGTGCCGAGACAGTATGTGCGTGTGGGCGAAACGATCGCGCTCAGCAATGCCTACCATGCGCAGGAGCCCGAGTTTGTGGTTCGGGTGATGGGGCAGATGGAAGAAGCAATCGGGTCGCAGGAGGAGGTAGGCCGGGAACATTTTCCCGGCCATGCGAACGAAAGGAAGAGGACGGGAGACGCTCCCGTCCTACAAGAAGAGACCGGTGCAGACTCCGCCATCGAAGCCTCCTACGCCACTGGAACCACAACCGACTTCACCGTACACCCTCTCCACGCCGCCCGACACATCTGGCCGGCTGCTGAGATGCACAATGGCGAGGCCAAGCCCGGGAAAGTCGATGTGCGCTGTGAATTTGAGATACCGGATCTCGTCGCCCTGAAGCGTGCCCGACTAATCCTGCAAGTGGATGACGAGGCGGTCGCCTTTGTGAACAACCAGAAGGTTTTTGCGGGTGGACGCTATGACCAGGCGCTCTTTGTTGATCTCACCAATCTGCGCCAGGGCAAGAACGTCCTTCGGATCAAGGCAACAAACTACGGTGCCCCGGGCTGCGTGACCGCCGCGCTGCACCTCGAGTCGGCTGACGGCATGCGCGTGCTGTCCAGCGACACCTCGTGGCAAGGGCGCCCCGAAGGCGGCGCCTGGGGGCCTGTTGCCGACTTGGGGGCCTATGGGGACAATGTGTGGCCCAAGGCAGAGCCGCAGCTTTCTGTCTTGCGTGCCGACCTGATGCCCAATGGGGTGACCATTGAGCCGGCACAGGGGCATGAGTTGACTGTGGAGGATGGCGCCCTCCAGATTGCGAGCCGCAATGCGTCGACCTCCGTGGTCGCGCATGTTGAGGATCGTCCCGCCTGGGCCACATTGCTTGACATGAGCGAGGCACGCGGAATCGGCTGCACGGTCACCGGCGACGGCAGCGATGCCGTGCTGGTGATCACGATCGGCGAGCACCATAAGCGCGACTATGTCATCCCTATCGACTTCACGGGCACGCGTGAGATCGAGATCCCATCAGGCGAAGTCGCTTGGGGCGACACCCACTGGGGCTGGCGCTGGGGCACCGCGAAGTTCGACTACAGTCGTATTCGCAAGGTGCGGGTTGGCTTTGGCACCGTGCCGCCCGAGACTCACGCGAAGGTGACGGTGAGCAACATCCGCCCCCTACGGAAAGTGTCAACTGAACTGCAGGATCTTACGATCAGACTTGGCACCGATCATGAACTGGTCGTGCCCGGTACGATCCGGAGTGAACACTACCTCTGGTACCGGGGCGGCGACACCGTTGGCCTCTACGACCTCAACTGGAACAAGGTCAGGGATATGGCGGTGACGAAGGACGATTTCATCGTCCCCGCCGGAGAGCTAACGGTTGAACTGGACGCCGATAAAGCCGATCAACATCCCTGGTTCGAAGTCCACTTCTTCACAAGAGGCAAGCCTCTCCTGTAGGCCGGGAACATTTTCCCGGCCATGCGGACGAACGGAATAGGACGGGAGACGCTCCCGTTCTACCCATAGGTGTTAAGCTAAGAAATGCATTTTGGACTCAATATCCAATAATCAACAAGGAATTTCCAACCGATCAAGGAAAGATGACAGCGGGCTGCCAATGCCGAAAGAAGTATGGCTAGACATGGTTCTCCCGTTGAATATTGGATATTCCTTGTTGGCTGTTGGATATTCAAGTTGCATCACGCATAACCCACTGATAACAAGTATGTTGCATGCCAAATCGAGATCTTTAGCTTAACACCTATGCCGTTCTACCCCCCCTCCTCGGCCAACGCCTAGTTCCGGCCACCAGCGCCCGTACCCGCACTCGGCGGTGTGACCGGATGAATGCGGTAATCGCGGGGGGTGACGCCGTAGCGCTTCTTGAAGAGGCTGTAGAAGTGGCTGCTGTTGGTGAAACCGCATTCGTACATGATGCTGAGGATATCGTGGTTCGACATCCGCAACTGCCGGGCGGCCTCGGCGAGGCGAGCCTGGTTCACGAGCGTGGTGGGCGTATCGCCGAGAAGCCTGCGACATTCCCTTGCCACGTGCTCGGGCGAGCGACCGCATAGCTGGGCGAAGGCGGCGGCACCTCCCTGCATCGTCTCGATATCCTCAAGCCCCGCCAGTCCGCGCTTCAGCCAATCCGGAAGATGCCGGGCGTCGGCCGCGGGCGGCATGATCTCGGCAAACAGGTTCAGCATGAAGCGGTGCACATAGAAGAGTTCATGGACGCGCGTGGCCAGACGTTCAGTCTGATTCTCCAGCACACGGTCACCGTTGACAGCGTGACTGGATTCGTCCGCGTCGCGGTCGAATAGGCATGTAGTTGACTGCGTGATTACGATTACGCGTAGGATTATGATT
This sequence comes from Verrucomicrobiota bacterium, assembly GCA_018645275.1. Classification (GTDB taxonomy): domain Bacteria; phylum Verrucomicrobiota; class Kiritimatiellia; order UBA8416; family UBA8416; genus JABGOW01. The sequence continues at coordinate 2,202 of JABGOW010000334.1, read as the reverse complement.
GTGACACCGATGATTTGCGGCAAGTGTGAGATCAGGTGCGGGAAGGCTTCCCAACACGACCCGTGCACATCAGCTCTACGGCCATTCTGACCTACACAACACTTGTTTTGAAGCTGGCATGATGGGGCCAATCGTTTACTATTCCCTCCGATTTTGAATGCTCTAACCGAGAGGAACCTATGTCCGCAAGCCCGTTGCCTGATCGTTGGTGGATGATGCCAGAACTGGTCGAATTGAACCGCCTCAGTGGGAGAGCCTCGCTGTATCCGTTTGCAGATGAGGCGAGTGCCGCAACATGCGACCGCTTGAAATCGCCATTCGTAAGCGTGATCAATGGGGAGTGGAAGTTCAAGCTGGTGAAGAAACCAGAGGCCACCCCCGCACGGTTTGCGCAGCCGAGCTACGCGGATGCGGGCTGGGACGCCATTCGCGTACCCGGAAACTGGAACTGCCAGGGATATGACCAGAGCATCTATACAAACGTCCGCATGCCGTGGGATGAGAATCCCCCCGAAGTGCCGGAGGAGAATCCCACCGGCCTCTATCGCGTTACCTTCAAGATTCCAGCTGCGTGGCGCAAGCGACGGGTCGTCCTGCACTTTGGCGGCGTTGAGAGCGCTTTTGCTGTCTACATGAATGGTTCGTTCGTCGGAATGGGCAAAGATACGCGCCTGCCCAGTGAGTTCGACGTTACCGAATATCTCGTCAAGGGCTCAAACACGCTTGCCGTACAGGTGGTACGCTGGAGTGACGGCAGCTATCTCGAGGACCAGGACCACTGGTGGATGGCGGGGCTCTATCGTGATGTCTATCTCTACACGACGGACGCGATGTACCTTCAGGATGTATTTGCCGTTGGCGGGCTTGAGGATGACCTGACGACGGGCCGTCTGGACGTATCCGTGACTCCCGGCGACCAGCATGAGTGGCCGGCGGGGTGGAGCCTGAGGGCGCGTCTGCTGGGTCCGGATGGTCGTGAGGTGTTGCGCAAACCTCTGACCGGTGAGCTCCCCAAACAGGGCTATGAGCCGGGGCAGTTGGGGGCACGGACGATTGACATGTCCGCAGTAGTGCGGCGACCGAAGCGCTGGTCGGCGGAGACGCCAGTGCTCTACACGGTGGTCGTATCACTGCTGAATGCGGACGGCGACGTCGTTGAGAGTACCGCCTGCCGCACCGGTTTTCGGCGCATCGAACTTTCCGGAAATCGCGAACTGCTGGTGAACGGAAAGGCGGTGCTTTTCAAAGGCGTGAATCGCCACGACCACGATCCCGATCATGGCAAGGCAGTACCCCACGATCGGCTTGTTCAGGATGTTGAACTGATGAAGCAATTCAACTTCAACGCCGTCCGTACATCACACTACCCGAACGATCCTGCATTCTATGATCTCTGCGATGCCTACGGTCTGTATGTCGTGGATGAAGCCAACATCGAGTGCCACCACTATCAGCACGGAGATCGCCTGGCTAATGACCCGCGCTGGACGGCTGCGTTTGTGAGCCGCTGTCAGCGCATGGTGCAGCGCGACAAGAACCACCCCTGTATCATCGAATGGTCGCTGGGCAATGAGAGCGGCTACGGCTGCAACCACGACGCGGCGGCGGGATGGATCCGCGGGTATGACAAGAGCCGGCTTGTGCACTACGAAGGGGCCATCCGGATGTGGCTCTATGCAGCGTTGAACAAAGACGCTGGGCTCGCAGGTGTGCACGGCTCGGTCTCGGACGTCATCTGCCCGATGTATCCCCGGCATGCGGACATGGAGACGTGGGCCAAGGCCGATAACGGCGAAACGCGGCCTTACATCATGTGCGAGTACACGCATGCCATGGGCAACTCCAATGGTGGGGTCAGAGAGTACTGGGACCTGATTGAGAAGTATCACGGCCTGCAGGGCGGTTACGTGTGGGATTGGGTAGACCAGGGCTTGACCAAGGTCGATCCGAAGACCGGGCGAAGCTATTACGCCTACGGAGGGGACTACGGCGAGCGCTACCACGACTATAACTTCTGCATCAATGGGCTGATCTGGCCCGACCGGACACCGCATCCCGCAATGTGGGAGCTGAAACAATGCCAGCAGCCGATCGGCGTGAAGGCGGCGTCCCTCAAGCGTGGTGAGATCACAGTGACGAGCAAATTGGATTTCATCACGACGTCGCATCTTCAGGGATACTGGTCCATTGAGGTTGACGGCA
>JABGOW010000363.1:4006-8934 GCA_018645275.1 Verrucomicrobiota bacterium | reverse complement strand
CCACCTAAAACAGCTAGAGGAGCAGCAAATGCGGGTGCCACGAATCCATCTGCCCGCCAACCTGCGCACCAATTGATCTTAGGAATTGCCAGATCTGTGCTTACCCGCAGCATAGATGACCTGCCCCCATCGTCCCTCGGAAAAAGGGTCCTTCCGGAATCACCTGGGTGTTTTTCATTGGCCTGCCTATATGCATCTACACTCTCAGCCCGGTTAAGTCGGGCGTCTAAGCGTAACCAAGCAAGTGTGAGACGAAGTGTGGGCCTAAGTGTGCGACAAGGTGTGCGCTTCCTCCTTCGCTCTGCGAGCTACGGCGGACAAGTCGCGCATTCCCTACACTTGACCGTGTTCTTAGTCGCACCGGAAAAAGGTTGCTTGGTATTCGCTGGTTTGCAAATAATGAGTCCAAGCGCTCAAGAGCGGAAGAGTGGAAACACACGTACAATACGGTTTGGAAGCGCTTATCGCTTCCCCCCTCCCACAGAATCTGCAGATGATGCCCGATGAGAGAAGGTGCAGCCGACTGCACTCGGACCTGACGAAAATAATAGCCGGAGGGATGGACTAAACTTGGATATCTACTGTGACTGGCGCAGTGCTAGTTCTCGTCAGTGTATTCAATACGGTGGGATACATGAAGCAGTCCAGAGCCTGAGGCATCAAGAAACGAAAGAGGTCCTTTTGTGAGAACTATCAAATGGTTTCCATGGTGCCTGATTGTTGTTGTGTTTTGTATATACGCATCCAGCTTAGGAATCTGGGCTTATGCAGATGATTGTGGTTATGTACTGCGGGCATACAATTCGGAAACAAGGTGGTCTCTCTTTGCAACAGGGAGTTATGTATTTCGTCCTTTGGAGCGCCTGGTTAACGCGATTAACGCAGAGATATATGGATACGACTGTACAGCATTTACACATGCCTTTTCGCTAGTTATGTATCTGTTTTCAATCGTTCTTGTATTCAAAGCTACGAAGCTCTTCTGGGGAAATCTAAAATGGGCACCCGCAATTGCCGCCGTACTGTTCGGTTTGCATCCCCAAAACGTAATGAGCGTAACGCAAATCGACACGGTCAGCCAATTGCTGGCTACGGTCTTTCTTCTGCTCTTAGTGTTGCAGCTATTTGGTGCCACAGCATTCAATAGCATTCGGCATTCTTTTCTATCCTTTGTGTTAGCATTGCTGGCATTTCTTTCTAAGGAAACTTCTTTAGGGGCGGTGTTCGGGATCTCTCTCTCTGCTATTATATGCCACTATGTTAAATCGAAAAGAGACTCCCGAAAATTCGCAAGACAATATACTGCACTTATAGCTGCAATTGGCGTTGCTTTGCTTGCATATATGCTTCTTCGTTTTCACAATGGCGCGGCTTTGGGCTCACCAGGTACCCAATACAATTTGTCCCTCTTGGGGCGAAGTTTGTTCATCAATATGGGTCAATTACTCGTTGGTGTCTTCTATTATGCTAGCACGCTAGATTTCTTCCCAACAAGAGTGTTTGGCAATATCCTTATATCTGCTCTGCTTATGCTGAGCTTGTATTCTCTAATTGTCTTCTTCTACTATTCAGAAATGCGCTCTATTCAGATGTCTTCATTTGATGCGCATGTTCAGAACTGGATTGCCAAATCAATTGGACTCTTTCTGATTATGGGTAGCGGCCTTTTTCCCGTGGTCCTTATTGGGAAAATGAGCGAACTGTACACATTCACGAGCATTCCATTTTTTGCGATATGGATTTCCTATTCCTTGGGTTCTTTGGTTCAACAGCGCAGCGGTACTTTGAGGGTGTTTACAATATGTCTGGTTGTCTTTCTCTCTATTTGGGCGGGATTGGGCACTCATAGAAAGGTCTTGCGAAGCCGGGAAATTAGCGATAGGGCAAAATCATATTTTAGTGATCTGCAAGACATAGGGTCGCAATTGGGTGCAGAGGAACAAGTAGTATGCTGGCAAGCAACAGCTGATGCAGAGCCTCCAGACTACAGTGCATTCTCAAAGCAGGACAGAGTGATTGTCCGCTCTGCTGTTGCCCTTGCGAATCAGCTAGGCCTTATTTCCGTTCGTTATCAGCATAAATCAAGCTCGGATCAGAAGTGTGACATGCGCATTTCGGTACGAAATGGACACGTAGTACTTTCTGCTAATCAAGGGGACGACGAAGCGACGACGAAGGGACAGCTCAGCAAAGCGAAATAGTTCAGGATCTTTTCGGAAAAGCGTGATGCTCGCTGCTTCTATGGGGGTAGGAGGGCCATTGTAGCCCACCTCAAACAGCTAGAGGAGCAGCAAACACAACCGAACACAACCGGGGTCACGTCTCTACTGGCTGTTGGAAAACTCCCAACAACGCCTTCCTCCGTCGCCCGTTGGGCTATGGTGGACACGTCGGCGAGATGCTTCGCCCCGACGTACGTCGGGATCAGCATGACAATTCCTCGGGAAACTCGACAGTTCCAAGAGTCTCATTCTGAGCGAAGTCGAGGAATCTCGAGGTTTTCAACAGCCACTCTACATTTGCCATTTCGTCAATTCGACGTAGGCATCCCAAAGCAACCCCCGAGGCTCTCCATCCTGCTCCATCCGCTAGCGTAAACGTCGCACATGCGCGCTAACACTTTTGTCCGTCAGTCCCCCACAGTCAGCGCTTACTCCGTCTGTGCATCAAAGAAGGCAACCAACTCCGAATCCAGCTCCGGAATCGCTACCCCCAAATTAGCATCGCGCAGACACTCGGTTGCAGCACATCCCGCGGCAACACTATAGCGCGCCGCCACTGGAGAGGTCGTTGCTTTGGCCTCGCCCCTCACAAACCTGATGAATTCATTAACGATGCTCGGATCAGCACCACCGTGCCCTCCTCCAGAGGCCGGCGTGCGAAACTCAGCATCTGCCTCCGGCTTGTAGCCTGTCTTCTTGTCCCAGAGGCGCACGACCGAACCATCCTCACCATTCCCGAAGTTCTCAATCCGGCCTTCTGTACCAATGATCGTATAATTCCGCCAATAGTCCGGTGTGTAGTGACACTGTTGATAGGAGCAGAGGACTCCGTTATCCAATTGCATGAGCATCATGCTGATGTCTTCGACATCAATGACGGGGTTAAGGCCTTTGAGACTCAGCGGCGGCCAGTTCTCCACCTTCCAGTCGCGCTTCGCGGGCTCCGGATCAGGATCCCGGTCATCAATATCGCCATAAACGGAGAGTTCTCCCATCGCCGTAACTCGCTTTGAGTAGCCACCACACAGCCAGTGCAGGACGTCAATGTCATGAGCGCCCTTCTGAAGCAGCAATCCTGTCGATTTCGTACGATCCGCATGCCAGTCTTTGAAGTAGAAGTCACCTCCCCACCCCACAAAATGTCGACACCAACCCGCTTTGACCTCGCCAATGTCGCCGCGGTCGATGAGCTCCTTCATTTTCAACACGAATGGCATGTGCCGCATGTTGTGGCCCAGATAGAGCTTGGTCTTGTTCTTGTGGGCAGCCTCTAGGATGCGATCACAACCTGCCGTGGTAATCGCCATCGGTTTCTCAAGATAGACGGCCTTGCCCGCCTCCAGTGCTGCCACGCCCTGCTCTTCGTGACAGTAGTCAGGCGAACAGATAAAGACGGCGTCTACATCGTCCCGAGCCAGCAGTTCCCTGTAGTCCTGAGTAACAAAGTCTGGCTTATACTGCTCGCTAAAGGTGTCCAGAAATTTCTGTTGCGGGTCAGCCCCTGCAACCAAGCGCACGCCATCATCCGGCTGGTGCGCTTGTCCCGCAAGTCCTCCGCGGCCGGCGACCCCAATAACCCCAATACGCAGGTCTTTATTCATCACTATCCCTCCATGATAGAATCACTTTTCCACATCCAACCTGCTCAAAATGCTACCGCGACTTGGCTGGTCACAAGGTCACGGCTATCGACCTCTTCCTCAAATGTCCCATGCAGATACTCCAGCGCGAGCGTTGCTTTCTCTGTAAGCGCGTATGTCGCCGCAAGACCGTACTGTGTCTCCGGCATATCTGGAAACGCGTCAGAGCCTTCGAGCTTGTCTGTCACAAGAAAAAGGGGGGGGGAGGTAGACACCAGATTGTCCCACCTGACGATCCCTCTTCCAGGTTGGGGTGGTATCACACGATACTTGATGACACAAGCAGCCCGATCATCCACCGACGCGACCATTCTGATGCACACAACCGGCAATTCTCACACTTGGCAGGCGGCGGCGTAGCATCCGCACATGGGGAACCGACATCGCGCATCGCGGGCGGTATCCGCCGAACATGGTGGTCTCGTGCTCTTCTGTATGCTCTACTCTGTGAGAGTACGAATGTCCGCCGTAACTCTCTCAACTGTTTCAATATTGCGTTTGAGCATCTGCCTAACGTTCTCGATTCGAACGGCGTCGCCGGAATCGAGTTCAGCAACAACGTACTGCTGTAGCTGCGCTTCCGCCGCAGCGGCGTCAGCAATAACTCGAAAGGTCACTTCTTTCGACGTCCTATGCAGGACGACAATCGCAACGATCAGGACAACATTCAGAACCACAGATAACACGAACGGTAGCTTCTTCATCTCTATCTCCCTATTCTCTGATTTTCCTAATCCTCTTATTGCTGCAGCATGGCTTCGAACTCAGGCGTCACGGCTTCAACCTGAAGAATTCTCAGTGTAGAGGATTTCTCCAATTCGGCTTTGGCGATGTCCTTTTGCTCTGCGTTTTCGCGCATTGGCTTCGTGTGGCACCCAAACGCAATGGCAAGCACGATCGCTCCGACTGCTAATCGTATCTGTTGCTTCATGCGGCATCCTCCTCCATTGCTTCGATCATCTTGCGGATCTGGCTGAAACCATCGGTATCACAACGGCGCATGCGGGGTAAAGCCGTGGGGTCAGAGGCTCGACAGGGCGGTGCGCACGCGGGCGGCGAGCGCTTC
>JABGOW010000363.1:0-3996 GCA_018645275.1 Verrucomicrobiota bacterium | reverse complement strand
CGCTCAAGACCGCCCCGTCCAGCGAGAACGAAAGCCACCGTTCCGCAGTCGTCGCCGATGCTCCCGGCGCCAGTTCTGTGAGTGGAGCCACGTGCTCAAGCTCAACGTACTGCCCACCAGCGTAGACCTCGCAGTTACCATGTGCGGGGGGATAGACGGCATCGGGCGACGCGGCAATGGCGAGCACGAACACCTCGCCATCTTTCTCATAGGCGATCCACGCTTCGGGGCCAATCGTGTGCACTTTACCCTCTTTGCCGCTATGCCGCAGGACCAACACATCGCCACACCGTTTCCATTCGTCGAGTATGGACCAATCCCGATGCTCCCACACGCGCGTCCCTTCGGGAACGGGCAGGAGAACGCGCCCTCCCCCCTCAAGCTGGATGACATTCCAGATTCCCCAAGACACATTCGATGTTGTTGTATTCTGCATCGTATACTGGAGAGAGAGCACGGCAGATTCGGCGTCAAGTGCGACCGTACGATCCAACCGAACGCCTGTCACCTCGCAGGACACCCCCCGCATCACAAGCGCGCCATCCGGTGTGATGTCGGATTCGCACGGCCCCCGATCCATTGCAGGAATAGGCGGCCACCCCCATGCATCCTGCGGGGCAACCCAGAGTTTCGCACCGCCATAGTTCTGGAAATCCGGTTCGGTGAGCGCAGTCGTCTTTCCCCATAACGATGCATCCTGCCAGATCAGGCTGGGACCATTCACCCGCCCAAATGCCATGATACGCGCGATCTCAGGAACGACGGTCGCCTGGACAATACCGTTATCGAGGCGAACCGCCTCCCAACCATGGTAGTCTACAATCGGACGCTCAGCCCGACACCCAAAGAGCAAGCAACATGCTGCAGCGATACCAGCCAGGCGAATCCAATTCGCAGTTGCCGAAGTCCCTGTCATATCAAGCTCTCCCTCTTTCGGAGTCGTTGAGTGTGTTTCAACCAATTTTTTCGGGCGAGCCGGATTCAGCACTGGCGTAGATGGCATCAAGCAGCTTCATAACCGTCACCCCCTCTTCAGCTGTTGCGGTGTGCGGCACATCGTCCACGATACAATTGACGAAATGGTGTATTGAGCTGACGGCGTCCGGAATGGGCGCGTGAGGACGCATATCAAACTGGCTACCATTCCGTTCCAGGAAAAGCTCTGCTTCGAACTCGTAGCCCTCGTTGAGATTACGCTGAACTAATCCGCCGCGGGTTCCCATCAAACGTGTTTCCATGAGCTCACGCTCTTTGATGTTCGCTGCCCACGAGGCCTCCACTTCGAGCGTGGCACCATTCTCGAACTTGATCAGGGCGACCGCAAGATCTTCCACGTCAAAGTGCTTGTCCTGAGCAGCTGCCATGGCGGACCCAATGTGATCGTACGTGCTAGCCATGACATAGGTTGGCTTCGGATTTCCCATCAGCCAGAGCGCAAGGTCCAGGCGATGCACGCCCAAATCAATAAGTGCTCCACCACCGGAAAGCGCCTTGGTCCCAAACCACCCCCCGAACCCCGGCAACCCACGGCGGCGATGCCAGATCGTACGCGCAAAGTAGATCTCCCCCAGGGCACCGCTGTCGACTTCCTTCTTCATCTGCCATGCCTGAGGAGTGAACCGGAATGAAAAGTTGATCATCAGTCGCCGCCCGACTTCACGTGAGACCGCCAGCATCGCTTCTGCTTCAGACGCATTCATGGCCATCGGTTTCTCGCACAGAACGTGGACACCGCTTCTCAGCGCCTCAGTCACCAACGGCTTGTGGAATGCATTGGGAACCGCTACGACAACCATATCGAGAGCTTCGTTCCGCAGCAGTTCCGACGGGTCTTCGTATCGTCCCGCACTCGCAGGAAGGTATTCATCCACGCTCGCGAACTTCGAGGCATCAAGGTCTGCGACGGCGACGACCTCGGCATCGGGGTGGTGGTGAAGCTCACCAACATGGCAGCGCCCCATCCCGAGTCCAATCACCGCACACTTCAATCTACTCATTGTCGTGCATCCTCCCTATCCGCCGCCGGGACTGGAGCGGGTCAAAATACCACGTTACAATCCGGGAGCGCAGCCCGAATTCGATCTTGCTCGGGTTTGGGAATAGGATTCCCCTCGAGCAGCAACCACTGCAGATTCGTGAGTTTGTCGATATCTCCGGGCAATGCTTTCAGCTTGTTGTTTCGCACATAGAGACGCTCCAACAGTGCCAACTGGGTGATCTCATCCGGCAGAATTTCGATCTTATTGCTGTTGAGGCGCAGCCACTTCAGGCTCTGAAGCCGCCCCATACTGCGAGGCAAGGCCGTCAGCGGGTTGCGATCAAGGTTCAGGTAGGTGAGCGACTGCAGATCACCAATCGCATCAGGCAGGGATTGAAGTCGATTGTCACTGAGATAGAGGGTCACAAGCGCTTCAAGCCGGCCGAACGCCGGGGGGATCACTTTAACGCCGGCACTGCCCATATCCAGCCACGGGAGGGTGCGGAGCGAGCCGATTGCGGCGGGAAGCGTATTCAACGCATTTCCTCGAAGTGAGAGCTTCGCCATGCCCTTCAGGGAACACACGGCATCCGGAACCGACGCAAGCCCTGAATCGGAGAGGTCAAGATGGTACGGATCCGAGGCGCCCGCAGCCTCTGCCGCGGAACGATAGACGGGCAGTCGGTCCGGCGCACGGGTGGGAAAGCACCCCGACACGAAAAGACTGCATAGCAAAATTGAAAGCGTTATTCGCAACATATCTTCATCCCCTCTTCTGGAAGCAGCAAAAACAATGACGCACACGATGGTCTGGCACTGGAATATATGCTTGAAAACGCTTGATCGCAAACCTTAGTATGTCACGCATGAAAAAAACCACCTTCACATCGGTCGCTATCGCCATCGCCGTTATCGCGAATACGCTCTCTGCTTGGGCTATACCTCTTGCCAGCAGCAACATCCCATTTGATTATCTGGTTAGGGGTCGCGACCTTTCGCGACTGAGTGTTGGCGTTTACGGATTCCAAGCCAAGCGCGGCATTTCCTACGATGCGACAGGGCAGTCAGAGACGCTGGATACAAGCCGCACACAGGCCTATCTTGGCGTCGATGTCCTGCGTTGGCTCACGCTCTATGGCATTGCGGGAAACAGCGAAAGCCAGATTGGAGACTACGACAAAGGCGGATCCCAAGGCGAATTTGGTTTCGGCTTCCGAATCAATCTCCTGCACCACTTCATCCGTGAGCCCGTTCCGCTAGAAGACGTTGTGCGGCTCAACTTCGCTACCCAGTACCTATTCTCAGGAACAGACAGCGGGCTATCTTCCGTTTCGTGGAACGAGCTGTCTTCCGCATTGACCTTCGCCCTCGTCAATCACACAGATGGCAACAAGTTCTTCTCCCCAGAGAGCATTGCAATCTATGCTGGCCCCATCTTCTCCATACTCGCCAGTAGCGACCTGGAATCTGAAGACAACATGGGAGTGCTCGGAGGCATAGAGTTCTTCTTCACCGATACCTTCACCGCTGATCTGCAGGTGCAGATGTTCGAAGAGTCAACCGTGGGAGCTGGCTTTAACTTCCGCTTCTAGCACACGGCTGGATCCTGCTATCGAGCTCCATCCGTGAGAGGAGCCTCACCATGCTCGAACGGCTATTCAAACTCAGCGCAAACGAAACCACCGCCCGGACCGAGATCCTGGCCGGGGTCACTACGTTCCTGACGATGGCCTACATCGTCTTTCTTCAGCCAACCATTCTCTCAACCGACTTCGCCGGACAACCCACTGGTTTGGACTACGGAGCCATACTACTGGCCACCTGCATCATCTCTGGCCTGTCGTCAATTTGCATGGGGCTCTACGCTCGCTATCCCATTGCCCTGGCCCCCGGCATGGGAGAGAATTTCTTCTTTGTCTCTGTCATCATGGCACTTTCAGGTTCCGGAATCCAAAACGCCTGGCAGGTCGCATTGGGCGTTGTTTTCATCGCAGGACTCCTATTCCTCCTCCTGTCCG
>JABGOW010000176.1 GCA_018645275.1 Verrucomicrobiota bacterium | reverse complement strand
TACCAGTGCAATATGCGTTCCTTAAGCCCTATCAATACGTCCTTGTATGCAGGGTCAGCGACTACGTTCGTCTCCTCCATCGGGTCGGAGACCAGATCATAGAGTTCGTCCTGCTCGTAAAGCCGCTGGATGTACTTGTGCGTCTTTGTCCGGCACATGGCGGCTTTGGTGTGGTAGGGGCCATCATCGGTCGTCTGAAGCCGTATGCGAGGAGAGTAGAGTCCAATGGAGTCTGCCCCGCCCTTGGCAGAGGCGCTCTGCAATTCCATCGCCTGTCGCTCGCCATACCGTCGGCCACCTTCACAAAAAGCCGCGTCGCGATGCTCGTCCTGATCGCCTGACAGGATCGGCAGCAGGCTCCTTCCAAAATGATCATAACCGGGATCAATCCCTGCCAGGTCGTACACCGTGGCCGAAAAGTCCACCAGCTCCACAAGCGCATCACTGACGCGCGGCTTGACGGGCACCGGCTTGGGGGGCTTGACGATGAACGGCACGCGTGTCAGGCAGTCCTCCATCGTGTTTTGCGTCTTTTCGACAATACCGTAGTCACCGGTGTAGTCGCCATGGTCGGAGAAAAGAAATATCGCCGAATCATCATACAGAGCAGACTCTCTCAGAGAACTGACCAGCAGGCCAAACTGGTGGTCCAGACGTGCGCACATGCCATAGTAGGTCGCGCGCAGCTCCGTCCAGCGCTCTTCCGTCCATGAATCCAGACCTTGATTCTCGCAGATTCCCTTGAGGATAGATGGTTTCCCCTCCCAGTTCTCCGGATGTTGCGAGCGTCGCGGCAGCTTCTCCCTGTCGGTGATGCTATACCACGGTTCCTCTACGCAATAAGGAGGGTGCGGGTACGAGAGCGGAAGATAGACGCAGAGGGGTTTGTCGCCATCGTAATCGTTTATGAAGTCAAGTGCACCGAGAACCATGGCCCAATCCCCATCGCAGTGCAGTTCGTCTCCCTTCTCGTCCAGTTTGCCCTTGAAGAAACTGTAGAACGTGTCGCCATCCTTCTCGCCCCGCCATGCGAGGTCCCCGCCGTGGTTTCCTTCGCGAGGCGTACAATTCCAGCGCGCATAATCCTCTTTCGTGGGGCGGAAACGAACATCGCAATACTGATCAACATCTGTCTGGCCAGGCGTCAGATCGTTCTTGCCGCCCCACCACACGAAGTAGCCGCGGTCTTTCAACACCTTAAGCAAGTTCGGTTCACCATGTTCCGGATGTAGCATGTGGTGCATGGTCCTGTGTCCGCGTACGTGAGGGTACCAGCCGGTCATGAAACTGCATCGACTGGGCGTACAAACGGTGTTCTGGCAGAAGGCAGAAGAGAATGAGACGGCGTCCTCCTCAACGAGCCGATCGAGATTCGGCGTCACGGCCGCGGCGTTGCCGACGTGGCCCAAGACATCGCCTCGCCACTGGTCGGGATTGAATATAATGATATGGGGTCTTTTCTTCATGTTGTGGTCGAAGGTCTGTCTTCACGCGGGCGGTTTGCGTCCATCATCTTTCTGGCGAATGCTCTGGCTCGGTCCTTGTCTTCGGCGTTAGGGTGTCCAGTCATCTGACTGAGCATCTCCGCCCACGCTTCATCCGTTGCGTTGAGTTTCTTCTGCACGACTCCATGAAGGCGCTCGGACAAGGCGCCCTGACAATCAAAGCAGCCTCTGAACTCAATGCCGTTCTTCTTGCATGCTGTCTTAATGGGTTCTGCAAACCCCTCCATGGATTGCTCCGGATAGGCTGCGGCAAAATGGGTTATGAAACCGGCCATTTTCTGCCCTGACGTTGATCTGAGCTGACGCAAGTATTCCTGCATCGGTGCAGCCAAACGGCCAGCGTGCAAGGGAGAACCCACGAAGATGAAGTCGTATCTCGCCATGTCATTCGGAGTGATGTCTTTGAGTCGCTTTAAATCTGCGGTGCCGACCGTGGCGCATTCATCACAGATGGCTTTGGCGACCGTCTCTGTGTTTCCGGTCTGACTGAAATAGGTCACGAGTATATTCATAGTGATGTCTCCTCTTCCGGCGCTTCTCTCCCTACAGCAGGACTCCTGCGATACAGGCAGTCATGTAGGCGGCCAGCGTGCCGCCGATCATAGCGCGTAGGCCAAGACGGGCGAAGTCCTCTCGCCGTTTGGGTACCAGCGCCCCAATGCCGCCAATTTGAATGCCGATGGAGGCGAAGTTGGCAAATCCGCACAGTGCGTAGGTGGCAATCGTGAATGAGCGCGGTGAGATCGTCTCCTTGAGCTGACAGAGGTTCATGTAGGCCACAAACTCATTGATGATTGCCTTTTCGCCCAGCAGTGCACCGACGGTGGGCGCGTCCTTCCATTCGATTCCCATGATCCAGGCCAGAGGGGCACAGAGCCATCCCAACATGCGCTGCAGGGTGACTGGGGTTCCTCCGATGTCGGGGAGAACGCCGAGCATCCAGTTCAGGCAGGCAACAAGCGCAATGAACACCAGCAGCATGGCGGCCACGTTGAGGGTGAGTTTGAGCCCCTCCGAAGCGCCCCGGCAGATGGCATCGAGCGCGTTGGCATCCTCTTTCGGGATCTCGATCGTTACGCGGCCCATCGTGGGTGATGTCTCCTGCTCAGGGAGCATGATCTTTGCGATCACCAGTGAGGCTGGGGCAGACATGATGGAAGCGGCCAGCAGATGTCCGGCATCGGCGCCCATGCCGACATAGGCGGCCATCACGCCGCCGGCGATGGTGGCCATGCCGCCGGTCATCATCGCCATAAGCTCGGATTGCGTCATCGTGTTGAGATAGGGTTTGACGACGAGCGGTGCCTCGGTCTGCCCTACGAAAACGTTGGCAGCAGCAGCCAGAGATTCGGCTCCGGACACCCGCATGACCCTCACCATGATGTGTGCCATCACCGCGACGATGCGCTGCATAACCCCCAGGTGAAAGAGTAGGGCCATGATGGCCGAGACAAAGATGATCGTGGGAAGCACGGAGAATGCAAAGAAGTGCTCTCGGAAGCCTTCCCCGAAGATGAACTCCGCCCCTTCATCGGAGAAGCTCATCACACGGGCCACCACAACCCTTGCGGCCTGGAAGACCCAGCGCCCCGGCGCTGTGCGGAGAATGAGGAGTGCGAAGAAAAACTGCAGACCAACGCCAGAGAAGATCAGCCTCCAGTCCATGCGCCGTCGGTTGCAGGAAAGCCCCCACGCCAACAGCATCATAACAAACAAACCCAGTAGGCTTACAATCCGCATGGCCAATCTCCTTAAGCCATCACGATAGGTCCAAATAGCAAAATACCCAAGCCTCAAAACAGGCGCAACACGTTGGGTTCTGCACGGAAGTGGGTCGTTCGCGGCCCCTCGTTCGACCCGATCCGAAAAGCCACAACGGGGCGAGGTATACCAGCCCAGGGCCTGCCGCTTTTCCGGGGCGGGGAAGTGGAACACGGCCCCCACCGGGCTTGCCCCGGTGGCGCCATGATTGGAAACTCCGCCGCTGCTGGGCACTGTAGCTCACCGAGCCCGTTTGGAGCGATAAGGGAGCTCTGCGCTCCTATCGCTCCTTTTCGGGCTCTTCGTTTGTTGTTCGTGGCTTCTCAATAGCCGCACATCATCGCTCCACCGGGGCAAGCCCGGTGGGGGCGGAGCGTCGTTCGGGCCTGCCGCTTTTCCGGGGCGGGGGCGCCCCGGCTCCATTGCTGCAGATCAAGCTCTTTTGGAAGAAATGGAGGTGGCCCGCCCCCGGGCCGCAACAATGGAGCGACAGAAACTCGGAACGGAGTTCGCGACAGTGCCCACCATCACGAGAACCGCCAAAATTGCAGAAGCCTCAGTCTCCGATCCAACTGGTTGATCCTCACAAACCCGTTCATCCCGTCCGCAAATCCGTGTACATCTGTGTAATCCGCGGTTCAGATCTGCTACATCGCAAAACCCTGAGAGATGGACTCGCGGGCTGCTTCTGGTTAACATCTGACAATCGTCATGATGAAATCGAATATCACTACTGCCGTGTTGATCGCGATGTTGGTGCCCTGTGTTGGCGTTGGCCGCGTAACGACAAGCGCGGTCACCGGCACCGCTTCCGTCTTTCGGGCAAAGGACGTTGAGGCTGGGTTCGCACCCAAGCTGGGCACCTATACGTACTCCATCTACTGGCTCACGAAGACAGGGGCGAAGGCGACCGCCACCATTGCGCGCTCTGGCGATAACTACACCATGACGACCACCGCGCGTACCGGCGGATTTGTTGACCTCTTCTATCGGGTGCGGTTCAAGGGCGAAGCCATTCTGGATGCTGCGACCCTGGCCCCGCGCAAGGTGGAGGTGGCGGAAATTGTCCGCAAGACCTCCAAGCATGCCGTGATGAGATTTGGAAATGGCGTTGTGCGTTCCCGCCGCAAGCGTTGGAAAAAGGACAGGCCGCCCTTTTCTGTTGTCGACCAGGACGTGGATACGAAGAACGGGCAAATCATGGACTACTTCAGTGCCGTCCTCGTGGCTCGTGGAATTCCATGGAAGCTGGGTGATGCGCGAACGACGACGGTATTCGATGGCAGGGGACTCAACACCGTTATGCTTGAGTGCGTTGGGCGCAGGCGGCTCAAAGTCAAGAAGCAGCGCCTCAACACCTGGCACATCAAGGTCAAGATTGTTCAGCTCGGTACGGTTCACAAAGACGATGATCTGATCGCGGAGAACATCAATTTATACCTGACCGCCGATGCTGCACGTGAGATCGTTCGGATTGAAGCCGATACCTCCTACGGGGACATTAAAGTCAAACTCGACCGTTTCGAACCCGCCGGCCAGCATCCCTGATCTGCGCTGAGGCAGAGCACGCAGACATGCGTGATGAAGTCCGTATTCTTGTCCAGCAGCTTATCGAGAATCTCAACATCAGGAATCCCGCTGTGGATCCATGAGGCATCCGAGGCCCCGGTCAGACTGTGAGAAACTCTGAACAGAGGAAAGACCTAGAGCTCTGTCCGGGATATTCGTCATTTATGGCACGCCAAGAACGGCTAGAGATTGATAAGTGATCCCAGCCCATGTAGCATCGCGAGACACAATTGATTTGGAGGTGATATGATGGGACTCCTACGCGATGTTTTTGGGCCAAGCAAGGCCGACATTTGGCAACAAGTAGCCGACGAAGCCGATGGGCACTTTGAAGACGGTGGCTTCTTCGGGAAGAGCAAAGTAATTTTCACGCACGGGCAATGGACGATCACGCTCGACACCTACACGAGCGGTGGCTCGACGTTCACTCGTATGCGTGCTCCCTACGTAAACCAGGATGGGTTCCGGTTCGACATCTTCTTTGAGAATCTCGTCAGCGAGATCGGGAAGCGTTTAGGTTCTCAAGATATCCAGAGCGGCGATGCTGATTTTGACGACCGCTTTATTATTAAGGGAAGTAGCGAACAAAAGGCCCGCGAGTTTCTCGCCAGCCCCAGATTGCGCCAGCTCATCGAAGCCCAGCCAAGTATCCGTTTTGAGGTTCGGGACGATGATGGGTGGTTCGGTTCGGCCTTCCCGGATGGTGTGGATGAGCTATGCTGTACCTGCGGTGACTTTATCTACGACGCCGAGCGCCTGAAGGCTCTCTACGAGCTGTTTGCAGTCGCCCTCGACCAACTCTGCCACATTGGGTCTGCCTACGAAGATGATCCCCGCGTCGATCTTAAGTAGAACCGTTTGAGGAGATCATCGCAGTGCCCGACGTAAAAACGGGCAGTGGTCGTGCTCTGCAGGATGTAGACGTAGTACATGAGCTGCACGATCTGAGGTGAAGAAGAAATGGTCGGGGCACCGAGATTTGAACTCGGGACCTCTTGACCCCCAGTCAAGCGCGCTACCAGACTGCGCCATGCCCCGCCATCTTCTAAATGTCTAAATTTACTTTTGCCAAGTGGTCCTGAGTGAACTCGGGACCTTCCCGACGTACGTCGGGACGCGCTACCAGACTGCGCCATGCCCCGCCACTACTCTTCTACTGAAGCGCAGGAACCTACCACCCGTGGGGCGGGAGGTCAAGCCTGCGCGGTGCCAGTCTACGCGCCCTGGACGTCGGCCTTTTCGCGTAGCTCGGTCACATGCGCGGCGACCAACTCACCCCGGCGTGCGTGACGCATGAAGTCGCGAATCTTGGATTCGGACTCGGGGAAGGAAGCTGGGCCACCCTCGTCGGCGCCGGTCTTGTAGATGACGTGGAAACCAAACTGCGTTTCGATGACTTCGCTTAGTGCGCCGACTTCCATGGAGAAGACTGCGTTGTCAAACTCGGGAACCATCATGCCGCGACCAAACCAGCCAAGGCTTCCGCCTGCCTGCTTGCCGCTGGGGCATTCGGAGTGCAGGGCTGCGAGATCTTCAAACTTGCCGCCGCCTTCGAGCTCAGCTCGGATGGACTCCATACGGGACTCTGCGGTGACGCGATCTGCATCGGAGTCGGATGTCGGCTTGACCAGAATGTGCTGAGCCGAGGCGCGCTCGGGTTGGACATACTGCTCTTTGTTGGCCTCGAAGTGCGCCTGCAGATCTTTGTCAGTTGGTTCTTCTGCTTCTTCGCTGATCTTCTCCACGAGGACATCGACCTTGCAGCCGCCCTCGATGTTCTTACGAAGGTCCGCTTCGGTCATGTTGTGTTCGGTGAGGCGCGCCTCGAAGACTTCGCGTCCGCCCATCTGCTCAACCATGTCATTGACCCGCGTGTCAATACGCTCGGCGGGCACGGGGAGATCAAGCTTCTGGGCTTCGTCGATCAGCAACTTCGCACCGATTGCCTGTTGAACCGCCCGCTCGCGGAGATTGTCTGTTTCTGCCTTGAGTGCCTCTGGCGGCATGTGCTGGGAGTAGAATTGCAGGAGCCTGCGATATTCGAATTCGATTGCCTCTTCGGGAAGCTCTTGTCCATTGATTGTGATCGCCATGATGGCTCCTTATTGCTCGTTGTTTCGTAAAGGGGTGGGAGAGTAAGGGGAAAAGTCGAAAGTTGAAAGTCGAAAGTCGAAATAGGAAGAACCGAAATAGAGAGTGCTACTGTTGTTCGAACTGCTGCCAAATCGCAGCGGGGGCTGTCTGAACACCGACTTCGATGTCGGTTACGGGGATGCCCTGGTTCCGGTAGTGGTCGATGAGCGGTTGCGTTCGCGTCTCGAAGATGGCGAGTTTGCGGGCGATGGCCTCTGGGGCATCATCCGTACGAACGGCCCGATCCCCGCCCGAATTGAGACCAATGCGCTCGTACACCACGGCTGGGGAACACTTCAGGTTCAGCACGTGGACCACGCGGATGATGGCATCGACCGCGTTGGCCTGATCAACGTGGCGAGGCAGCCCGTTCAGCAGTACATAGTCGTCTCGTGTGATCTGGCTGTCTGCGATATGCGCGTTCAGTAGCTCGGCGGCAATGTAGAAGGTTTCGTTCTCCAGTAGCGCTCCCTCAGTGAGCACCTTGTGGATGAACGCAACATCGTCACCCGTGAGCGTCCCTACCGGGCTGCCCATCTCGTCGACCCCCCTCAGCGCTGCCCCGAAGTCGAAATGGGTGCAGCGCTTGCCGCGATAGCCATGGGCCTCGGCGTACTCCCCAAGGGGCGTTTTTCCGACTCCGGTCGGGCCAATCAGAAGGAGTGCGGGTTGCGGCGTGACTAGCTCTGCAATTGTCGTAGCTGTGGTCATATTCCGGAAACATCGAGACCCACAGCGGAAGCGGCTCTGGCAAGCTGCTGGTCATGGGTTAGCATGGTTGGCGTGTCTCCGCCTGCGGCAACAACCAGAGCACTGGCAAGGTGCATGGCATCAAGTGTACCGACAACGGTTGGGAATGGGTCTGCAGCACGGTCTAGAATGGATTGCGTCAGCGGAATATGATGCGTAGCCTGCCAGAGAATGCGGAAATGAGAATGGAGTGAAACGCGTTCGTTGTCGGATATGCTACCGTCTAAGCGGAGGCGGTCAATGGTACGGTGGAACTCCACCCGAGTGAGTGTGCTGGCATAGGCTTTTTCCCAGTCACCCCATTTGTGTAGCGCATTCGACTGTCCGAGGAAGCGACTCAGGATAACCGACGTGTCCAGATAGGCGATCATCGGCGTTCCCGATCAGTGATGAGAATATCAACCCCGTCCACCACTCCTGATAGTCTGACAGCCTTCAGCTTCTTGATGTCCGACACTGGGCGTGTTGGCGGAGTGATTAGCATGTCTGTGCCAACGCAACTCGGTCGCAGTTCCGCAATGGGGTGGTGATGCGAGGTTACCTCAACTGACTCGCCCCGCTTCACCATGTTGAGGTACTTCCCCAAGTGTGCCTTTAGTTCTGCTGTCCCAACGCTTGTCATGACCATATGATGGTCATATGATAGTCATAATGTCAAGGGTTGCCATGTCCAGGATCGTTGCTTAGCACGGCTGCCTACTTCACCCAGACTTTTCGGGTGCGGGGGCCGTCGAATTCGCAGAAGTAGATGGATTGCCAGGTGCCGAGCAGGAGACGGCCGCTCTCGATGAGCACTTGCAGGGATGGCCCCATCATGGAGCTCTTAACGTGGGCGGCTGTGTTACCTTCGCCGTGCGCATAGCCACCTGTCCAGGGAACCATACGATCCAGCACCAGCTCCATGTCCGCGGTAACATCGGGATCGGCGTTCTCGTTGATGGTGACTCCGGCTGTCGTGTGTGGCACAAAGACGGTGACGACGCCGTCTCGGATTCCCAAGCGCTCTGCGGCGGCTTGGACCTCTCGCGTGATGTCGACAAAATGAGTGCGCGATCGGGTGGGGACGTTCAGTGTTTCCATAAGGTTTTCCTCTGGGCTAGAACGGTTCTGTCAAGGGCCTCCCGGCTCTTGATGCTCGAACCCTCTGTTTTAAGGGGTTCCGACGATAACATCGTTCTCCCCCGTTTTCTCCACACTTAATCGCACACTTGAGCCCAC